>DATLUU010000053.1:0-3642 GCA_035577885.1 Verrucomicrobiia bacterium | reverse complement strand
CGGCTCGAGCGCGCGCGCGCTCGCCTCCGCGGCGGCGAGCCCGGTGGCCACGAGCGGGATGAACGCGTTGCAACTCCACCAGGTGATCAGCGCCACGATCGACATGGAGAGCGCGGAGAGCACGGCGGCGCGGTGCTCGGGCGTGAACAGCTCGCGAATCCGTGGCGGCGTGGTACTGCGCCCGTGCGTCTGCCAACGCTCGGGTTCGCGCACCGACATCCTCACCAGCAGCGCCACCACGGCCGGCAGGAGCCCGGTGAGGAACACGAAGCGCCACGCGGTCTCGGGGCTCGCGTTCATGTGCACGCCCTGGATCTGCCAGGTCACGAAGGTGGCGAGGAAGAGCCCGAGCGGCCCTGAGCTGTACAGGAGCGCGCCCGCCTCGACGCGGCGATGGTCGGGCACGACCTCGGCCACCATCGCGGCACCCGCCGCCCACTCGCCGCCGATCCCGAGGCTCGAGATGAAGCGGAAGAGCGCGAGGGTTCCGAGGTTCGGCGCCAGCGCGCATGCGGCGGTGCCGAGCGAGTAGAGGAGCATGGTGAGGAGCAACGTGCGGGTGCGGCCGATGCGATCGGCGACGCGCCCGAACACGATGCCGCCCATCGCCCAGCCCACGAGCAGCAGCGACGTGAGCAGGCCGGTCCAGTGGAGCGTGGCGGCTTTCGCTGCCGGCGTGCCGAGCTCGAGGCCCAGCAGCGTGGGCACGCAGTTCGGGGCGACGTAGTTGAAGAGCAGGCCGTCGAAGACGTCGAAGCCCCAGCCCAGCCAGGCGGCGAACAGCACCGTCCACTGGTAGCCGTCCATGTCCAGCAGGCCGCGGCGCGCGGCCGCTTGCGGCACGTTCAAGCGTTCCCTCCCTGGCTCGCTTCGCACGCTAGCATCGCGGCGCCGCGATCGCGAAGCCTCACGCGCCGTCCACGAGCCGCCGCGCGCGCGCGAACACCGCCCGCCACATCGCGAGCGTGAGCTTCCCCGTCTGCGTGTTCTGCCGGCTGGGGTGGAAGCTCGCGAGCAGCGTCACGCCGTCCGGCAGGAGTGCTTCCGCGGCGTGCGCGAAGCGCGGGCGCTCGCGCGCCGGCAGCCGCTCCCACCAGCCGCTCGCCCGCAGCCACGCCTCGTGGCCGATGCGGCCGAGCGCGAGCACGACCCTCGCGCGCGAGAGCAGCCGCAGCTCACCAGAGAGATACGGCCGGCAGCGATCCAGCTCCGCCGGCGTGGGCTTGTTCCCCGGCGGCGCACAGCGGCCGGCGGCGGTGATCCAGCAGTCGCTGAGCCGCTGGCCGTCGTCGCGCGACGCGCTCTCCGGCTGCGACGCGAAGCCTTCGCGGTGGAGCACGGCGTAGAGCCAGTCGCCGCTCGCGTCCCCGGTGAACATGCGACCGGTGCGGTTGGAGCCGTGAGCGCCCGGGGCGAGCCCCACGATCACCAGCCGCGCGCGTGGATCGCCGAACCCGGGCACGGGCTTTCCCCAGTACTCCTGATCGATGTACGCGCGCCGCTTCTCGCGCGCCACCTGCTCGCAGTGCGCACGCAGCCGCGGGCAGCGCTCGCACGCGATCACGTCGCGGCTCACGGCGGCCAGCGACGTCCACCGCGTCCGCTTCACCTGCTTCCCAGCCACGCCACGCGGCGCACGACCGAGCCTTTCGCGTCGGTGAGCCGCGCCCAGTAGAACCCGGGCCGGACACGCGTGCCGTCGTCGGCGCGCCCGTCCCACACCGCCACCGGCGCTTCGCCGTCGAGCGCACGTGCCCATATCCGGCGTCCGTTCAAGTCGAGCAGCATCAGCGTGGAGGCCCCGCTCACGCGCGTGGCCGCGAAGCGGACGCTCGTGGCTCCCGGGTTGGGCGCGGCATCGAGCGTCGCCGCGCACGCGCCCGAGGTGAGCCCCGGACAGCCGCCCGAGAGCTTGAGCAGCGTGAAGTCCCCCGCGGCGAGCGACAGCTCCACGCGACGGCCCTGCGCGGTGGGCGTGCTCGGCCAGGGGTCCCAGCCACCGGCGTCGGCGAAGTGCTCGACCTTCCGCTCGCCCACGAGGTCGAGCGTGATCGCCTGCGCCGCCGACGAGTCGCGATTGGCGACGAACAGGTAGGGCGTGCCCGCGGCGTCGGCGAAGATGCCCAGCGTGGCGCGGCCGTCGACCGCGGCCACGAGCGAATCGGCCGTGAACGCCGTGCCGCCGATGGGCGTGCCGCCGCTGTGCTCGGTCGTGAGCCAGGCGAGCCCCGCGAGCTTCTCGCCCAGCGGTCTCACGCGCAGGTTGAGCGTGCGCACCTGGTCGTAGTGAGACGTCCTCTCGCCGGTCGCGTAGCGGATCATGCCCTCCCCCCAGTGCTCGATCGAGTCGGGGACGGGCGTCCAGTACGTGAAGTAGCCGATGCCGCGGCAGCCGTACGAGAGCCACTGCGCCACCTGCCAGCGCAGCAGCGCGTCGTCGACCTCGCGGTAGGGGCCGTGCCGGATCACGAGCAGGATCCCCCAGAATGGCAGGCCGTACTCGCGCGCCACCTGCGCCGTGCCGGCGACGTTCTCGATGAACTGCCCGCGGTCACGCGTCACGAGGTGGTCGTAGTGATCGGTGCTCAGCACCGCGGGCTGGACCTGGCTCGCGTACGCACGCAGGTAGGCGATCCACGCGTCGTGGGTCGCGAAGGGACCTGCCCGTCCGAGCAGGTTGTTCCACCCCGGGTGCGCCGGGTCGTGCGCGCGCAGCAGCCGGAACCACTCGGCGAGCTGCGGGAATGTCTCGAGCCTCGGCTCGTCGCCGAGGTAGTAGCCCAGGAATGCCGGGTCGTCCTTGTACGCGCCGACGATGCTGTCGAGCCGTGGGTAGGTGGAAGGATCGTTCTCGTGCACCTGATCGAGCCTCATGTCGAGCAGCAGGTTGCGCACGCCCACAGGCCTCGCGCAGTCGAGCCGCTCGAGGTTGATGGGCTCCGAGCCGGGGTCGTTCTGCGGCAGCACGGTGGCGTTGAGCCCGGCGTTCGCCAGCTCGGCATAGCGCGCGGGCGTCGTCGAATCCACGGGCGGCGACACCCAGCCGAACAGCGTGAACGGCGACAGCGACGCGGTGCCCGGGTTCGATATCGTCCTCGCCGGCAGCGCCGGCGCCACGCCGTAGCCGCGATCGCCCGCGGCGGTGGCCGCGGCGAGCAGCACGATCACGCTCGTCGACACCAGGAAGCTCGCCACCGAATGCATTCTCCGAGTGCTTGAAAGACCCGCGCCGACTCCCTAACCTGCCGCGGTGCTCGAACGATTACGGGGCCTCATCCTCGGCGGCCGCAAGAACCTCTTCGATCCGAGGATCCATCACCAGCTCGCGCTGATCGCGTTCTTCGCCTGGGTGGGGCTCGGCTCCGACGGACTGTCGTCCTCCTCCTACGGCCCCGAGGAGGCGTTCCTCACCCTCGGCACGCACACGCACCTGGCACTGTACCTGACGGTCGCCACGGTGCTCACCGTGTTCCTGATCAGCGCTTCCTACACGCAGATCATCGAGTTGTTCCCGACCGGCGGCGGCGGCTACCTGGTGGCGACCAAGCTGCTGGGCACCACGGCGGGCGTGGTCTCCGGCGGCGCGCTGGTCGTGGACTACGTGCTGACGATCGCCATCTCGGTGGCCTCCGGCGTGGAGGC
>DATLUU010000052.1:0-9596 GCA_035577885.1 Verrucomicrobiia bacterium | reverse complement strand
GCCCACCTTCATGCCCACGGGCAGCTCGGCCTCGAGGTCCTTGACCGCGGCGCGTACGTTCTTGATCACCTCGAGCGCGTTCGCGGTGGGCAGCACCCAGATGCCCATGAACGTGGCGGTCTCGCCGTTGAACTTGACCTCGGTGTTGTAGTCCTCGGCACCCAGCGACACGTCGGCGATGTCGCCCAGCCGCACGATGTCGTTGCCCTTCTGCTGCACGACCATGTTCCGGAACTCTTCGGGCGACTTGAGATCCGTGTTCGCCACGAGGTTCACGTACGTCATCGTGCCCTTGGTGGCTCCGAGCGCGGAAAGCGAGTTGTTCTGCGACAGCGTCGCCCACACTTCCGAGGCCGAGAGCCCGTGCGCCGCCATCTGGTCGGGCTTCAACCAGATGCGCATCGCGAACGTGCGTCCGCCGAGCACGTCGGCCTTCTGCACGCCGGCGACCGCCGAGAGCCGCGGCTGCACCACGCGCACCAGGTAGTCGCTGATCTGGTTCTGGTCCAGGTCCTTGGACGAGAATCCGAGGTACATGGCGGCGAACTGCGCGTCCGCGGTCTGCACCTGGATCACCGGCGCCTGCGCCTCGGGCGGCAAGTCGTTCCGCACCTCGGCGACCTTGGACTGGATCTGCGTCAGCGCGTCGTTGGTGTTGTAGTTGAGCTTCAGGTGCACGGTGATGGTGCTGACGCTCTGCGCGCTCGACGATTCCATGTAGTCGATGCCGTCGGCGCTCGCCAGCACGCGCTCGAGCGGCGAGGTGATGAAGCCGCGCACGAGGTCGGCGTTCGCCCCCACGTAGACGGTGGTCACGCTGACCACCGCCACGTCGGTGCGCGGGAACTGCCGCACGCTCAGTGAGCGGATCGACTGGAGGCCCGCGATGAGGATGACGAGGTTGACGACGATCGCGAGTACCGGCCGCCGGATGAACAGGTCGGTGAGGCGCATCAGCTGTCCGCCGGCTTGGGCGCGGTGCTGTCCGACGGCATCACGGTGTTGTTCACCTTGACCGCGGCGTTCGGGCGCAGCTTGAACACGCCGGAGGTCGCCACCTCGTCACCCGCCTTGACCCCACCCAGGATCGCGACCTGGTCGCCCATGGCGCGGCCCAGCTTCACGAACTGCTGGCGCACGCCGCGATAGGTCTTCCCGTCGGGGCCCTTCATGTCCTCGAGGATGAACACCGAGTTGCCGTAGGGCGCGTAGTTGATCGCCGACGACGGCAGCGACACGATCGGCTGGCCCTCGCCCACGACCACGCGCACGGTGGCGTACATGCCGGGCTTCAGCTCGCCGCGCAGGTTCGGAAACGTCGCCTGCACCGAGACGTTGCGGGTGGCGTCATTCACAACCGGGTCGATGGCGGTCACCTTGCCGTGGAACACGCTGTCCTTGCTGCCCTCGACCGTGGCGTCCACCGTCGAGCCGAGCGTCAGCGCACGGAAGTCCTGCTGCGGCACGCTGAAGTTCATGAACACGGCATCCATGGCCTGCAGCGTCACGATGGCATCGCCACTGTTCACGTACTGGCCGAGGTTCACCTGGCGGATGCCGGTGACGCCCGCGAACGGCGCGCGGATGGTCTTGCGGTCGATGCTCGCCTGCGCCTGGCCGACGGCGGCCTCGGCCGACTTGTACTGGGCGTTCGCGAGGTCGAAGTCGGACTGCGCGATCGCCTTCTGGTCGAACAGCTTTTGCGCGCGGTCGAGGTTCACCTTGGCGAGATCGAGCTGCGCCTGGGCCGAAGCGAGCTGCGCCTGCTCCTGGCGCGTGTCGAGCTGCACCAGCACCTGGCCCTCGGCGACGCGGGCGCCCGAGTTGAACGCCACCTTCGCCACCACGCCCGGCAGGTCCGCGCTCAGCGTCACGCCCTGTACGGGCGCGATGCTGCCGACGGCGTCCAGCGTGTTCGACCATTCCACCTGCTGCGCCACGACCGTGGTCACGGCTTCGGGCGGCGGCGCGAACGACTTGTTGGCGGCGATCGCGGCCGAGATCTGGCGATACTTGACGAAGCCGAGAATGGCAACGACGAGCACGAACGTGCCCAACATCTGCAGCATGCGTCGATTCATGTACGGGGACTCCATGCGCGGCGGGGGCGCGCGCCGGGACGACAGGGAATACCTACGTGAACATCAGTAGGATGCGGAGCATCCAACAAGGGTCCGGGATCTCCACGCCGGAGGGATGCCCTCCGCGACCAGCGGGGCCAGCAAACGCACGACCGCGTGGGTGGACGAATCTACACGACGCCGTGGCGGAACGACAGTTAGGAGCGGGTCAGCCCGGACTCGATGGCTCGAGATACGCCCCGGACGCGGGCCGGGTTTCGGCCGCGCGGCGCGGGCCCCAGCCTGGCGCCGCCCACAGCGGTGGCGGAGTCATGGGGGAATGCGCGGCTCCGCCACCTTATGAGGAGGTCGGAAGTCCGGTGACCCCGGCAGGGCGCGCCTGCCATCGCCGGCCGACGGCCCGACGGTTCGGTCACCAGGCCCACTCCTCCGCTGGCGACGGGCCCCGCCCGGCCATCCCAACTCGTTGCCACAATGTGGCTTCTAGAGCGGTCTTACTCCACTTTCGCGACGCCCTCGCCGGCGGCGTGGAAGCGCTGGAACACGGCGGGGTCGTGGCCCGGCACGATCAGCCGCGGCGAGGCGGCGAGTCGCTTCATCCGCTCCTGCGCGGCCAGGTTCGACGTGGAGTCGAGCGTCTGGGCGATCGGGCGGTGGCGCTCGAGGTTCTCGTAGAGATAGCAGTTGTCCGAAGCCACGACGACGATGCCCTTGGCGGTGCGCACGCCCACGTACTGCGAGGCGAACGTGTGCTTGCCGCCGGTGTAGACCGTGATCCCGGGCAGGATCTCCTGCGCATCGCCCGGGACGAGCTTCACGCGCCCGGCGGTGTTCATCTGGAACAGCATCGCCGCATCCAGGGTGTCGATCGCCTGCGCGAGCGGCAGACCGTCCGCGCCGACGTGGTGCGCGTACTCCTCGCGCTGGATCCAGATGCGCGCGTTCGGGAACAGGTCGGCTCCGTCCAGGTGGTCCCAGTGGACATGCGAGATGATGACGTCGGTGATGGAGTCCGAAGCGACGCCGGTGCGGGCCACGGCGTCCGAGGGCTTCGAGAAGCCGGCCGGCTTCCAGTCCTCGAGGAACTTGGAGCGATAGAACCCGGCGTCGACGAGCACGTGGCGCCCCGGGCCGCCGTCCAGGAGCCAGCACATCATGGCGATGTCGATCGTGCGCGTGGTGTCCGCGCCGGTGACCAGGTAGCGCACCGGGAACTTGGGCACGGTCGCATAGCGGATGGCGTAGACGCGATACACCGGCGGCCGCGGGGCGGCCGGCGCGGCGCCCGACGTGAGAGCGAGGAGCCCCAAGGCGAACAGCAGCCGCTGGCGTCTCCTCATTGAAGTCGCGGAAGTCGCGGGCGCTGCATGCATCGGCGGAGCATCGCACCGGTGCGCGTGGAGCGCTACTTCACGCTCAGGTCGTGGACGGCGGCGGGCGGGGTGACGTCGGCGATCACCGGCGGCGGGGCGACGCCGATCACGTAGTCCTGGATGTTGGAGGCCGTGCCGCAGCCGGTGCCGCAGAACGCCGTCCAGTTGCTGGCGAAGATGACGCGCTGGCCGTCCCGGGACGGCACGGCGTGCGTCTCGCAGCGGTAGCAGCCGCTGATGACGGCGTGCTGGTGCGCCAGTCGCTCCACCGCGAAAGAGCCGTCCATCTTGACCGCGATCACCTCGTCGTCGAAGCGCTTCCCGGGCTCGGGGTAGTAGCTCACGTACGCCCAGCCCGGCCGGTCGAGGTTGCGCGTCGAGATGTGGTGCGGGAACGCCTCGTTATTGGGGTTGGTGAGCATGGTCACGAACCCGTCGCGGATCCTCACCTTCACCACCCCGCCCATGGGGACGCCGTTCACCGAGGACGGACAGCCCGAACTCCTCTGGCCGATCAGCACGTCGGCGTTGCCGTCGAACGGATCGAGCGCGAAGTCGGCGTGTCCCAGGTCCAGGATGAAGCCGTTCGCGGGGGCATGGCCCTGGCACTCGGGCGTGCCCGAGGGATAGACGTGGGGCGTCAACGCCAGCGTGTTGGGGTCGATGTCGAACACGCGCGGGTAATCGCCGTCGTAGTTCACCACCGCGTAGCGCCCGGAGGCGGACACGCTCACCCAGTCGATCGCGCAACCCGTGAGGCCGCAGTCAGCGATCGTCCGCGGCGGCCCGATGCGACGGCTGGGGTACGCCGCGAACGGCGGCTGCGGGTCCATGTCCACGATCACCATCTGCGAGTCGCTGGCGATGGCGACGAACCGCCCGTCGTTGGACGGGTTCCCCTCCCCCGACCCCACGCCGTAGTTGGACGTGATCGGCAGCGTCCAGCTCCGCATCTTCGTGCACGCGACCACGTCATACCATGACAGCTCGTTGCCGGATCTGTCGACGTTGATCATCTCGTGCGGGTGCGCGGGCGAGGGATGCCAGCGATAGTCGTAGAGCGGGCTGCTCGAGCACTTCGTGAACTTGGGCCGGTAGGTGGTGCCGTCGAGGAACAGCGGTGAGGGGCCGCCGCGGTTCTCGATCACGATCAGCGAGTTGTCCGAGCTCCACGGCTGCTGCTTCGAGTAGGTGTGGCGCGCGTCCGCGCCCCAGACGCCGGTGACGGGCGAGGTGGTCGTGCCGGCGTCGCCGGCGATGCGCGTGACCTGCGAATGGAACGTGGGATCGGCCACGGGCGCGAGGTATCCGGGCTTCGGGACCGTCGGCTCGCTGAACACGATGCTCGGGTCGGTCCCGATCGCGCCCGTGCCGCCGGGCGCCGGGATGCTGAACTGGTCCACGACGCTCCCGAGCGTGCAGTTCACGTCGTTCGTGCCGCCCCCAGAAGGCCCGCAGAGGAACTGCACCTGGATCGCGGTGTCCGTGAAGCGGAGCACGGTGGGACCCAGGCGCATGGCCCTGAACGTGGACCACGGCGGCTGCGCGCACGTAAGCCACAGGCAGGTGCCGTCCTCTTCCAGGCTCGCGCCGCCCGTGCCCACGGTGAGGTGCGTGACGCCGTGTTGCGGCAGGGTGCGCTCGTAGTTGTGGCTGTGGCCGCACAGGTTCAGCACGAACTTGCTGTGCGCGTCGGCGAGCGCGGCCATGATCGACGCCAGCCCCGAGTCGCCCGGGTGGTGGCCCGACGAGAACGGCGGCCGGTGGCCGTAGGTGACGATGAACCGGATCGCCGGGTCGGCCTGCGCCGCGTCCATGACCGCGCCCGCCTTCGTCTTCCAGTCGGTCCACGACGCGCTCGTGTAGGGTTCCGGGTAGGCGATGAAGCGCGTGTTCCCGTAGTCGAACCACGACCAGTCCTCGCCCGTGCCCCCGATCGCGGACGCTCCGGGTGAGGCTTGCGCGTTCGGCAGCTCGAACCGGCCTTTGTAGTTGCGCATGTCGTCCGAGGCCGGGGAATCCCACTCGTGGTTGCCCCACGACGGCATGTAGGCCGCGTCCTGCGACCACACCATGACGTCGTTGAAGTGCGTGTCGACGACGGACTGGCCATGCGCGTTGCCGTAGGTCAAGTCGCCCACGGCGAGCACGAACGCGGGGGCGGCGCCCGCGATCAACTGCTGCACGCCGGGCATCTGCGAGTACGAGCTGCCGTCGCCGATGTCGCCCTCGGCGCAGATCGTGAAGCCCGAGCTGCCGCGGGGCGGCGGGGTGCGGAACGTATGGTCCGGGCCGCTGCCGATCGAATAGTGATAGAGCGCGTTCGGCTGGAGCCCGGTGAGCCGCGCCTCCTGGAACGGCCCCGCCGAGGAGAACGGCGGCGGGCTCGGCGTGGTCGCGTTCGTCGTGAGCCCGTACGCCGTCGTGAGCCCGTAGCGGATCTGGGTCTCGGCGCCGCGCCAGTCGAACGTGATCGTGGTCGGCCCCACGATCGTCCAGTGGATCTCGTCCGCGGCCCGTGCGGGTGCGGCCGCCACGAGCACCAGCGCGAAGAGGGAAGCGGCGAATCTCGGGCGCTGCTTGGGCACGCATGCCTCGAAGGGGTCGGGCGTGGCGCGAGGGCACGAGCCGCCGGTGACCTCGCGCGAAGAGCGGGGCCCGTCCGTGTGGCCCCGCGCCGCGGTCAGCAAGCAGGTCGGGTGCCGTGCGGCGTCAGCGGCGCGTGAAGGCGAACGCCTGTCCGGCGCGGCCCCTCCCGAGTGCCACGCGGAGTCCGATGAGCGGCCTTCTTGCCGGCGCGCGACCCTCGCCGGCTTGGGTCGTGCTTGAGGCGTCGGTGGCGGGCTCGGTCGGCCGCAACTGGCGGCCCGTCACCGTCCATGCGTGCAGCGCGCACGCGAACGACGCGCGTTCTGCATGCCTGCGAGCACTTCACGCCGAAGCCGTCGGGCCGCGCGTGCCGCTCGAAGGGAGGGACCGTGCTGCGTCTCCGATCCTCAGCCGCCGTCGTTCTCATCCTCGTGGCGGGCTCGGCATGGGGTGCTCCCCCGGCCGCGCAGGATCCGCCCGCGACCGCCGTGGCCCCCGTCACCGGCCGCATCCTGATCGCCGACGACGACACCTGCGTGCGCCTCGGAGCACGGGGCGAGTTGGCATCGCACTACGCCGCGGTCGAGCAGCTCTTCGCCCGCCACGGGCTCTCGCAGGGCAAGACGCTCTGCCGAGTGCGCGGCACAGCGACGACGCGGTTCATGGTGCTCACCAGCGTTCAGCCCGGCTTCGACGCCGCCGCGGCCGCCGCCGCGCTCCGCGCCACCGGCCTCGTGCGCGCCGCGGCCCCGGACGTGCGCATGCGACTCCACGTGCTCCCGAACGATCCCGACGTGCCCCAGGAGTGGTGGGTGGACGACGGCGGCTTCGCCGACGTCCGCCTCGGTGCGGCGTGGGAGGTGGAGCACGGGAATCCCGGCGTGCGCATCGGCATCATGGACACGGGCGTGGACATGGGCCATCCCGATCTCGCCTCCAAGATCTGGACCAACCCGGGCGAGATCCCGGCGAACGGGATCGACGACGACGACAATGGCTACGTGGACGACGTCCACGGCTGGGACTTCGGCGACGCCGACGCGGACCCGGATCCCGAGCCGATGCTGGATGAGGCGGAGTTCGGCCTGGACGTGGGCTTCCACGGCACGTTCGTCGCGGGCATCGCGGCCGCGGCGACGAACAACGCCGAGGGCATCGCCGGCGCGGGCTGGAACTGCCCCATCGTGCCGCTCAAGGTCGCGAACAGCGCCGGCGAGCTGTCGCTCGAGGCCATCACCGAGGCGTTCGGCTACGCGGCCGCGAACCACATCGAGGTCCTGAACATCAGCCTCGGCACGCCGGATTCGAGCGGCGTCGCCGAGTACTTCCAGGCCCTCGTGGATGCGGCCACGGCCGCGGGCGTGCTGGTGGTGGCATCCGCCGGCAACGACGGCACCGCCGATCCCAACTTCCCCGCCGCGTGCACGGGCGTGCTCTCCGTGGCCGCCACCGACGCCGGCAACGCGCGCGCGGAGTTCTCGAACTTCGGCCCCGTGGTGCGCATCGCCGCCCCGGGGGCCGGGATGTGGTCGGCGATCGCCCGGAACTATGAACTGGACGAGTTCAGCCAGCTCTTCTACCAGGTGTTCATGGGCTGGGACGGCGTGCGGCCGTACATGGCGGGCGACGGCACGTCGTTCTCCTCGCCGCTCGTGGCGGGCGCGTGCGCGCTCGTGCGCTCGCGTCATCCCGATTGGTCGCCGCTCGTGGTCAGCTCGCACATGCTCGCCACCGGCGACGCCGTCGACTACGACCAGCCGATCGGCCCCAAGCTGAACGTGCTCCGGGCGGTCACGGACCCGACCCTGTCGGCACCCACGGCAGCGCTCGCCCACTACGACCTGAGCGTGGTACCGAACCCCTCGGGCCAAGCCGCGGTCATCCGTTTCGGCCTGCCCGTCGCCGGCCCCGCCCGGCTGCGCGTGTACGACTGCGCGGGCCGGATCGTGCGCGAGTTCCCGAGCGACGAGTTGCCCGCGGGCTCGCACACCGTGTCCTGGGACGGCACCGACGAGCACGGCGATCCCGCGTCCGCGGGCGTGTACGTGGTGCGGCTGGAGACGCCGAACGGGGCGATCGTCCGCAAGCTCGCGCGCGTGCGGTAGCCCGGCGGCCTCAGCGCCCCCAGGTGTACGTGGCCGTGAACATCAGGAAGCGCGGCAGCGTCTGGTTGCGGATGTCCTGCAGGTAGCTGCCGGTGATCTTCTCGCTCGCACCGTGGTCCTGGGCGAGGACGTCGGTCGCGGTGACGCGCAGGTCCAGGCGGTCGTGAAGGAGCTTGTTCCCGAGGCTCGTGTTCCAGAGCGCCACGGACCGGCCCGTCGAGCTCGAGCCGCGACCGAGCACGGTGCTGGTGAGCTCCTGGCGCATGACCACGTTCCAGGCGATGACGTTCAGGCGCACCACGCCGGCACGGTTGAAGTAGCTCAAGTCCCGGGCCCCGGGGGCCGAGTTGCGCGCCAGGTTGCAGGTGACGTTGTAGGAGGCGGTGAAGTCGACCGCCGGGCTGATGTTGCTCGCGAGCGTCACGCTCTGGCCCACCGCGTAGTTGTCGGCCAGATTCCCGACCTGGTCGGTGATCGAGGGCGTCCGCGACCAGCTGAGGCTGGTGTGGAAGTTGAGGATGCTCTTGAGCAGGTTTGCCGGCCGGCTGTAGGTGACGTGGCCGCCCGCGGACCAGGCCTCGTCCAGGTTGATCGGGGTCACGAGCTGCGCACCGGAACGCAGCGCCACCCCGGAAAGCACCATGTCCCTCGGCACACTCTGCGTCAGCGTCGAGAACGGGTGGGCAACCTTCTCCACCACCCCCATCAGGAACAGCCCGCGCGAGCGTTTCGGGTCGGTGGTCGAGTAGCGGGCGTACAGGGTGTGGTGGAACTCGGGCCGCAGTGAGGGGTTGCCCACCGTGACCACCAGCGGGTTCGAGATGTCGGGCACGACCTCGAGCTGCGAGAGGCTGGGCAGGTGCCTCGACGTGATGTAGCTGATCCTCAGGTTCCGGTGATGCGAAAGGTCCTGGTTCAAGACGATGGACGGCGCCAGGCCGCTGAAGGTTCTCGCCGGCAAGCGCATGGTTTCGACATCGCCGTCGGACTCGAGCGTGTGGACCTGCCATACCAGGTGGGTCGTCAGCTTCATCCCCTTCATGCGCACGAGGCAGGCCACCCCCGCGCTCTGCGAGGTGCTGCTGTTGGTGGCGCGCCGCGTCAGCGTGCTCTCGGGCTCACTGTAGCTGCCCGTGAGCGGATCGAACCGAAACGCGGCGTGGTCGGATGCCGCGTCGGTGTGGCTCGAGCTGAGGCGGGCCTCGAGCGTGACGTAGCGGTTCACCGGCTCGGTGTATTCCAGTCGCCCGGCGAGCGTCGAGGTCGCGGTGCTCAGGTACTGGATCTGGTCCAGGGTGTCGTTCGCGGCCGTGGATACGGGCGCCGTCCAGGTCAGCGAGCTCTCGTCTCCGCCACCATGCTTGAGCTGGTGTGAGGCTCCGAAGTCCACCGAGACCGTGCGCCTCGGGTTGCCGAGACGGCGCCTCAGGATGAGGTGGTTCGAGACG
>DATLUU010000051.1:0-15724 GCA_035577885.1 Verrucomicrobiia bacterium | reverse complement strand
GCGCGGCCGGCTCCGACGCGAGCGCGGGCGGCGCCAGGCTTCCCCAGCGCGCATGGTCCCAGCGCCCTGCACGCCGCGCGGCGGCGAGCAGCAGCACCCCGAGCGCGAACGCGTGCTCGCAGGCGCGCCCCGCCGGGCACGAGCACAGGTTCGACGCACCGTCGTCGGACCACGACCAGCGCGTCACGTACTGGTGGCCGTCGCTGACGTTCGCGCGCACGCCGCGCGAATCCGCATCCACACCGGAGAGCGCGCCGGTCGTGGCGAGCACACGGCCGCGCGCGGCGCGCACCGACGACAGTCTCGCCAGCGCATCGTAGAGCGCGTCGAGCGCCGTGCGCGGCAGGCCGCGCGCCAGTGTCGCCAGTGTCGGGTCGGGGTCCGTGAGCATTCCCGGAGCATCGTCCGGAGGCGCGCGCGCACGCAAGCTGGAGGCCGGCGTGCACCTTTACCGCCCGACGGTCGCGTTGCCCCGGGCTCGCGTGCGATCCGCCTGACGCCCCGGGGTCAGCGCCGCACGACCACGACGGTCGCCTCGGTCGTGGCCCAATAGGCCACGAACAGGGCGCGAAGGTCCTTCCAACGACGGGCTTCGACCGTTCGCGGGTGGAGCAGCCAGCGACGGACGAGCGTGAGCGAACCCGCGTCCTCGAGCCAAGCCGCGTCCAGCCGTCCGAGATCGTTCGCGATATGCACATCGGGCGGGCGCTCGTCGAGCGCCCAGCCCTCGGGCAGGGCGACACGCAACGACTCGTCCACGCATTCGGCGGGGATCGCGATGGGAAGTGTGCGTGCGGTGTCCAAGGCCGTCCACGGCTCGCGCGGCGTGAGCAGCGCACCGCGGAACGTGAGCATGCGGTTCGCGACCAAACGAGCGAACGCCGGCGAGACGTAGTCCACGTCGAGGCGGTACCGGCCGGCAAGGGAATCGACGTGGGAGTCGACCGCGCGGATCTGCACCGCTCCGCCCTGCGCCGGCAGCCACTCCTCGAGCGCTCTCTGGTACTCGCTTGCGCTCGTGCTGCGCCGCAGCGCGCGTTCGGCGGTGGCCGCCTGGCCGACGCTGCGTTCGGTCAGGTGAGCCTCGAGCGCGCCGGTCGCCGCGAGCGTGGCGTCCACGGTGCGCTCGAGCCGGTTCGACTCCGGCCCGAGCGTGGGCAGCCGCACGAGATCGCCGTCACCCTCGCGCTCGAGAAGCCCGAATCCCCCCTGTTCGGGTTCGGGCAGGTCGCCAAACGCCGTGAGCGGGTCCGTCGGATCGAACGCCGCGAGGCGTCCGTGCCGGCCTTCGTCGAGCAGGGGTCCGCGGTAGGACACGGGCACGTGGATCGCGGTGATGCAGTGGTCGAACTGGCCGAGCCAGACGATCGACGAATCGACGCGGTCGCGTCCCGTGCCCGACACGGTGAGCAACCACGCCCGCTCGCCCGCCGCGTGCAGCAGCGTGCACAGCAGATTGGCCTTGTCCTTGCAGTCACCGTAGCCCGCGGCGAGCACCGAAGCGGCGGCGTGCGGGCGGTACCCAAAGCCGCGAGCGATGTTGAGGTCCATCGACACGTAGTTGAACGTCTGCACGAAACGGCTGAGCGCCCGGATGCGGTCGAGCGTGTCCGCGGTCGCGCCCGTGATCGCCCGCGCGCGCGCGGCGATCTCGGGGGTCACCTCGGACTGCGAGGCGCTCAGTTGCAGCAGCCAGCGCGACGCCGCCCGCCAATCCGTGAACGCCAGCCCCGCCGGGGAGCGATCGCTCCCGGGGGCGACCGCCTGCACGAACACGGAAACACCCAGGCGGGTCGCGGCGGGGACCATGAGTTCGCGTGGCAGGGCGGGCACGTTGCGCATCTCCCACGTCCAGCGCCCGCGCTCGTGTGAGGTGGCGGCGGAGTCGATGTGCTCGCCCACCACGCGCAGTTCGAGCCCTTCCGGCAGGTCGAGTTGCAATCGTGAGAGTGCCCGCGGCTCGGAACCTTGAAAATACCAAGCCCACTGTGTGAACAGCGGCTCCTCGACGGTGACGTACTCGCAGGCGAAGAGCTGTCCCGGCCGGATATCGGGATCGAAGAACCGGAGCCGTCGGACTTCCGAGTACAGCTGCCCCTCGCTGATGACGGCCTCGTCGGCGGCGTCCTTGCGATTCCACACCTTCAGCACCTCGCCGGTGGGGCCGAGCCGCCACGCCCGCAGCGAGCGCACCTCGCTCTCGCCGCGCACGTACTTCGCCGACAGCGCCGCCCCGGAGGCCCCCTCGCGCGACTGCACCCGTACGACCCAGCGCGTCACGGTGGTGATACGGCCGTCCGCCGGCACCTGCACGATCTGCTCGTGGTGCAGCACCGCCGCGCCGAACCGCTCGCTGCCCTGAGGCAGCGGCCTGGCGGCGGCTGCGACGAGCCAGTCGGGAAGGCTTCCGGCGCCCGCGGGCGCGGCAACGGCGAATAGTGCCAGCGCGGCGGCCGCGACGCGTTTCATCGCGCAGGGTCTTCGCGGGTCAGCACGATCGTGGTGCCGTCGCGCTGCTGGACCTCCGCCCACAGCCGCTGGACGCCGGCGTACGAGTCGACGGGGAAGAAGATCGTGCCATCGATGCCCATCTCGAACCGGCGAAGCAACGTCACGAGGCGACCCTCGTCGCTGACAGACGCCTTCAACGCGTAGCTTGCGACGCCAGGGGAGTCGAGCGGATTCGGTGCGTCGATGGATTCGGCCTTCCAGCCCGCTGGCACGCGGATGAGAACGGTGTCGACCTCCGCCCAGGGGTACTCGTAGTACACGGGGTAACGTCGAGTGCTGCTGGTATAGCGCGGCGGCTGGTTCACATAGAAGACGGTCGGCGAGAGCAGCAGGCGGCGCCCCGTCACGACTGCGCACTGCGGAAGCACGATGTGGGCCTCCAGCGCGAGCGGGGCATATTCGTCGTCGGCATTGAGGATCCGCACCCCGGTGACGCGGCCGCGGGCGCGCTCCGGGAACCGCGAGAACCCGGCGAGGCTGTCGACCGCGGCGGGGAGCACGTCCGCATAGCGACGGCGCTCGCGGGCGTTCAGATGCCCGCTGTAGGTCACCCGCAGCGAGCCCTCCAGCGTGCCATCCGGAGACAGCTCGAGCTCCGCGCGCCTGACGCGCATCGACTGCGAAGGCTGCGAGTAGCTGGTCTCGATGAACGCGGTTTCATCGTGATCGCAGAGCAGGCCGGTGTTGCCCTCCTCCCCCCAGCCCTGCATGTCCCACGGCAGGTAGCGCGCGACCGGATCGAAGGTACGCCACTCGCCTCGCAGCCGCACGGCCACCTGGTACGAGTCCAGGAAGCTCTCGTGGAGCATGTTCCGGTCGAAGAAGATCTCGGTGCGCTGCGGCACCAGCACCCAGCGAACCTCGAGCCCCGCCGCACGCGCGAGCGCGGCGAAGGCGACGAGCGCATCCTTGTACCCTCCACCCTTCTGCTTCCATGCTCCGTGGGCGTCGTTCACGCGGCGCAGACCCAACGCCTTGAGCGAGTCGTCCGAGTCCGACCGGGACAGGCGGAACTGGGTGCGCACCCAGCCCGCGATCCGTTTGACCTTCTCGCTGTCCGTCGCGGCGTCCGCGACGAGCGAACGTACGGCCGTGCGCATGGACTCGTCGGGGCGGGACTCGACGTCGAATTGATCAGCCCGCCGGCGGCCCACGTCCCGCCAGAAACGCTCGGGCGTGGCGACCCGGTCGTACGTGTAGAAGTACAGCATGAATCCGATGACCTGCCGCTCCGGCGGCATGTCGCGCTCCTCGGCGAGGGCGTGCTGGTTCACCGCGACCGTCTCGAAGTAGCCGTCGTCGCTCGGGACCTCGCTCGGGCGCGTCGCCGAATGGAACGTGAGTTGATTGACGTTCAATCCGTCCTGGTGGAAGGGCTTGATCCGGACGAGCATCTTCTCGAGTGGGTATTTCCACTGGAAGTCGAGCGCGTCGCCGATGAGGTAGTCGGAGTGCAGCGTCTCCACCCACCGACACTCGACGATGGAGCCCGGCTCGACGGACGGGAACGCGAACGAGGTGCGATGGAGCGAACGGTCCCGGACCCTGACCAGGGTCTCGTGCGTGAGGCTCTTGCGATCGAACGGCAGGACCGTGCCGTCGGCGTGAACCGTGTGCGCGTCGACGTCGGTGATCTGGGTCGTGCCCTCGCGATTCACGTAGTCGATGTCGAACAGGCTGAGGTCCTGCGCGCCGGCCGCGGTGAACACCTTGATCCTGCAGAAGTGCTCGCGCACGGAGACGAAGCGCGACCCCTCGATGTCGTCCGTGATCGTGATGCGGGAGAGCAGCATCTCGGCCGCGGCGTCCGCATCGACGCTCGCATGCGCGAGCGCCCTCTGCTCCGCCGGGATGCCTTCCCAGCCGGCGGCGCGGACGGATGGCACCCACGCCGGGACGACGAGGGCCAGCACCATGAGCGCGGCGACTCGGGTGCCGCGGTGGTCGTTTGACAACGGTCGTGCCTCCGACGATCACGTCGGTCCGCGCGGAGCCACCGTGCGGTGGTCTCCGCGTGAGCTTCGGGGCTTACGAGTTGTCCGGTACCTGAGCGCCGTACCTCGGCGCCCTGCGGATTGTAGCCTACCGAGGCCGCAACCTGACCGCCCGCGCGCGGACCGCGTGGCGCGCCGGCCTCCGGTGGGCGGTCGTCGCCGCACGGGCCCGGGGCGCGTGATAAGTTGAGGCCGGTCCGCACGCGTTCGTCCGGGGTCGCGGAGGGGTCTGCCGTGCCGAAAGAGCTCTACGAGGTCCCGCCGCACGTGCGCGAGCGCGCCCACCTGCGCTCGCTCGAGCAATACCAGGCGCTCTACCAGCGTTCGCTCGACGACCCGGCCGGCTTCTGGGCCGAGCAGGCGCAGACGCTCGACTGGTTCCACCCCTGGCACGCCGTGCTCGACGCCGACTTCAAGGAAGTGGACTTCGGCTGGTTCCTCGGCGGCCGCCTGAACGCGTGCATCAACTGCGTCGACCGGCACCTCGAGAAGCACGGCGAGCGCACCGCGATCATCTGGGCCGCCGACGAGCCCGGCACCTACCGCAAGATCTCCTACCGCGAGCTGAAGCACGAGGTGTGCAGGCTCGCGAACGTGCTGCTCGCGCACGGCGTCAAGAAGGGCGACCGCGTCTGCATCTATATGCCGATGATGCCCGAGACCGCGTATGCGATGCTGGCGTGCGCGCGCATCGGCGCCGTGCACTCGGTCGTGTTCGGAGGCTTCTCCGCCGCGTCGCTGCGCGACCGCATCCTCGATGCCGGCTGCCGGGTGCTGATCACCGCGAACGAGGGCATGCGCGGCGGGCGCGCGATCCCGCTCAAGGCCATCGCCGACCAGGCGATCGAGGGGCTGTCGCTCGTGACCACCGTGCTCGTGGCCCGGCGCACGGGGCAATGGGTGCCGATGAAGGAAGGCCGTGACCTGTGGCTCGAGGTCGAGATGCAGCGCCAGCGCAGCACGTGCTCGGCGGCGTGGATGGGCGCCGAGGACCCGCTGTTCATCCTCTACACGTCGGGGAGCACCGGGAAGCCGAAGGGCGTGCTCCACACCACGGGCGGCTACCTGGTGTACGCCGCGATGACCCACCGGCTGGTGTTCGACTACCACGAGGGCGACATCTACTGCTGCGCCGCCGACGTCGGCTGGGTCACCGGCCACACGTACATCGTCTACGGCCCGCTCGCGAACGGCGCCACCACGGTGATGTTCGAATCCACGCCCGTCTACCCCGACCCCGGCCGCTACTGGCGGGTGGTGGACGACCTCGGCATCCACATCTTCTACACCGCGCCCACGGCGCTGCGCGCGATCGCCATGGCCGGCGACGAGCCGGTGAAGCGCTACTCGCGGAAGTCGCTCCGCATCCTGGGCTCGGTCGGCGAGCCAATCAATCCCGAGATCTGGCGCTGGTACCACGACGTCGTCGGCGAGGGCCGCTGCGCCGTGGTGGACACGTGGTGGCAGACCGAGACCGGCGGCATCCTGATCTCGCCGCTCCCCGGCGTCACGCCCACGAAGCCCGGCTCCGCCACGCTGCCGCTGTTCGGGGTCAAGCCGGTCGTGCTCGATCCGGACTCGGGACGGCTGCTCGAAGGGAACGGCGTCTCGGGCGCGCTCTGCCTCGCCTCGCCGTGGCCCGGACAGGCGCGCACGGTGTGGGGCGATCACCAGCGCTTCAAGGACACGTACTTCAGCCAGTACCCCGGCTACTACTTCACCGGGGACGGCTGCCGGCGCGACGAGGACGGCTACTACTGGATCACCGGCCGCATCGACGACGTGCTCAACGTCGCCGGCCACCGGCTCGGCACCGCGGAGGTGGAGAGCGCGCTCGTGGCGCACGAGGCGGTGGCGGAGGCCGCGGTCGTGGGCTTCCCGCACGCGATCAAGGGCCAGGGCATCTATGCCTTCGTGCAGGTGGCCGCGGACTGGGCCCGGGGCTCGGGCACCGAGCTGGAGGGCGCGCTCAAGGAGCAGGTGCGGCGCGCCATCGGCGGCTTCGCCGTGCCCGACGTGGTGCACGTCGCGGCCGGACTGCCGAAGACGCGCAGCGGAAAGATCATGCGCAGGATCCTGCGCAAGATCGCCGCCGGCGAATACGACGGACTCGGCGATGTCACCACGCTCGCCGAGCCCGAGGTGGTGGAGAAGCTCATCGCCCAGCATCGCGATCGCGCGGCAACGACGCGCTGAGCTTCGCGCTTGCGACATTCGTTTGCTGGAACGCGCGCGAGTCACGCCGTGCGAATCACACGATTCACGCACGAATATCGTTGAAACACGCACGGTCGCTCTCTACACTTTTCTCGTGCTGCTCTCCTGAGTTCCTCCCTCCGCGACCCTTGCCGCGCGATCCTCACGCGTGGTGCGGTGGGCTCCTGATCAGCCTCGAACAACCTGCAAGCGCCGCCTGAGCGGCGCGGCCGAAGCGTGCCCGGCGTTCGACGCCGGCATGGCGAGACCGCGCGGCTCCGTCGACGCTCGCAGCGGCAGCGCGTTCCCGGACCCTGACCGGGGAGCGCATGCCTCGCTCGATCGAACTCGTCCCCCCGGCTGGAGGGTCCCCCACGTGAAGCGCTTCTACGCCGCCGTTCTCACCGTCGTGGCCGCATTGGCGGCCACCAGCGCGCCCGCGAACGCCGCGCTGCGAGTGCCGCAGATCCCGTTCGCCAGCGCCGACCTGCAGACCCGGCTCAACATCGCGGGCGAACCGATCAACGTGCTCACCGACCAGCAGAATGGCCTGGTCTGGGGCTCGACCGTGTCGGGCAACTCACTGCTCACCATCCAGTTCGACCTCGCGGATGGCAACACCGGTGACGCCGAGCTGGGCATCGCCAAGCTGGATCCGACCGGCACGATCCTGACCGGGACCGCGACGGTGTTCCCGTCGGCGGCCGACAACGGCTGGTTCGCCGTGGCCTCGTTCAAGGCCGGCGGCGCGCTGACCGTGAACCTGTTCGGCCCCGCTGCGAACCTCATCAGCACCATGAACTACACCGGCGTGAACAGCGCGCTGTTCGGCTACTACATCAAGTCGGCCGGCAACACGTTCTACAGCCACGACGGCTTCAACGGCGACGGCAAGGCGCATGCGCTCGCCTACGCCGGCACCGGCCAGAACCTCGGCTGCTGGTGGCTGTGCTGGGAGGAGTCGACGATCGCGAACTACTCCGGGGCCGACTTCAACGACGCGGTCGTGTTCATGGAGTCGTTGA
The DNA here is from genome assembly GCA_035577885.1 of Verrucomicrobiia bacterium. GTDB lineage: Bacteria > Eisenbacteria > RBG-16-71-46 > RBG-16-71-46 > RBG-16-71-46 > JAIOPA01. The sequence goes on along the minus strand of DATLUU010000051.1, from coordinate 7,998 downwards.
ACCCGACGCCGGTGACCCGCACCACGTGGGGCAAGGTGAAGGCGCGTTTCCGCTAAGCCGACCGATCCTCCTCGAGACGAGACGCGCGCCGCGCCCGGGTCCGCCACCCGGGCGCGACGCGTTTGCACGATGGTGACATCGCGGGCGGAGCGCGTCGGCCGGGGTTACACTGGAGTGCCATGTCTCGTCCCTCTCTCGTGAACGGATTCGCGCGAGTCGCCCTGAGGTGACCACCCCTCCGCTCCCAGCCCGGCGGCTGGGGCCGTACGAGATCGTCGGCCAGCTGGGCGCCGGCGGCATGGGCGAGGTCTGGCTCGCGCGCGACACGCGGCTCGAGCGCGAGGTGGCGCTCAAGGTGCTGCCGGCGCGGCTGACGTCGAGCCCGGAAGCGCTCGCCGGCTTCCGCAACGAGGCGCTGGCGCTCGCGAGCCTGAACCACCCGAACATCGCCACCATCCATGGATTGGAGGAGATGCCGGGCGGCTCGATGGTGCTGGTGCTGGAGCGCGTCGAGGGCGAGTCGCTGAGCGCTCGCCTCGCGCGCGCGCCGCTCGCCGTGGACGAGGCACTTCAGGTCGCGGCACAGGTGGCGACGGCGCTCGAGGTCGCGCACGAGCGCGGCGTCATCCACCGCGACCTGAAGCCCGGGAACGTCATGATCGGGCCGCGCGGACTGGTCAAGGTCCTGGACTTCGGCCTCGCCAAGCGCACGTGGGGCCTCGCCCAGGCGTCCGGCAACGCCGGCTCCCCGGCGTTCGCTGCCACGCCGGGCGACCAGCCGGCCACGGTCTCCGGCCCGGTCGCGGGCACGCCCGGCTACATGAGCCCGGAGCAGGTGCTGGCGGGAACGCAGGACGAGCGCACCGACGTGTTCGCCTTCGGCTGCGTGCTCTACGAGTGCCTGAGCGGCCGCCGCGCGTTCCCCGCGGACGACCCGTTCGTGGCCATGGCGCAGGTGCTGAACGACACGCCGGACGCCTCGGCGCTCCCGGAGCGCACGCCGCCGGCCGTGCGCGCGCTGCTCGCCTCGTGCCTCGCCAAGGACGCCGACGCGCGCCCGCGGCTCATGCGCGAGCTGCGCCACACGCTCGAGGACGCGCTCGGCATCCGCCGCGCCTCGGCGCTGCGCGAGGGCGGAGCGGCGGCGACGCCGCACAACCTGCCCGCCGAGGTTTCGAGCTTCGTGGGCCGCGCCGACACGCTCGCCACCTGTGCGCGCATGCTCGGCGAGGCCCGGCTCCTGACGCTCACCGGCATCGGCGGCTCGGGCAAGACACGGGTCGCGCTCAAGCTCGCCGAGGGGGCGTTGGAGACGTTCCGGGACGGGGTGTGGTTCGTGGACGTGGCGCCGCTCACCGAGCCCGGCCGACTGATCGAGGCGCTCGCCACCGTGCTCGAGGTGCGCGACGAGCCGGGCCGGTCGCTCGCCGACGGCGTGGTGGCGAAGCTCGCTCCGCGGCGGTCGCTGGTGATGCTCGACAACGCGGAGACTCAGAACGAAGCGTGCGCCAGCCTGGCGGCGCGCCTGCTGCGGGAGTGCAAGGAGTTGAAGCTGCTCGTCACCCACCGCGAGTCGCTGGGCATCGAGGGCGAGACCGCGTTCACCGTGCCCACTCTCTCCGTGCCCACGGCGGTGCCGCGCGGTGCGGCGGACGCGGCGGCGAGCGAGGCGGTGCGGCTGTTCTGCGAGCGCGCGCGCGCGGCACTCCCCGCGTTCGAGCTGACCGACGCGAACGCGGCCGTCGTGGCCGAGATCTGCCGCCGGCTGGACGGCATCCCGCTGGCGCTGGAGCTGGCCGCGACGCGGGTGAAGCTCCTGGGCGTGGAGCAGATCCGCGCCCGGCTCGACGACCGTTTCAAGCTGCTCGCGCGCTCCGGCAGCGGCGCGCCATCACGCCAGCAGACCGTGCTCGCGGTGATCCAGTGGAGCTGGGACCACCTGCTCGCGCCCGAGCAGGACCTGCTGCGGCGGCTGGGTGTGTTCACCGGCGGCTGGACGCTCGAGCGCGCCACCGCCGTGTGCTCGGAGAGCGGCGACGAGTTCGAGGTACTGGACCTCCTGACGCGGCTCGTCGAGCGCTCGCTGGTCGTGGTGCAGCACGCGGTCTCGAGCGGCACACGCTACCGCTTCCTGGAGAGCGTGTGGCGGTTCGCGCTCGGGAAGCTCGACACCGATCCGGAGCAGCCGCAGCTGCGCCGGCGCCACCTCGAGACGTACGTCGCGTTCGCCCAGCGCTGCGAGGAGCTCATGGCCGGAGCCGGGCTCCATGCCGCGCTCCGCGAGATGCGCGAGGAGGAGGAGAACGTGCTCGCGGCGCTGGCCTGGAGCCCGCACGCGCCCGAGGGCGCGGTGCAGGGCCTCAGGCTCGCTTCCGCCTCGCATCGGCTGTGGTCGGTGAGCGGACAGTTCGCGCACGGCCTGCGCGTCCAGTCCGAGGCGCTCGCGCGCGACGCCGAGCGCACGCCGACACCGGAGCGCGCGAAAGTGCTCGCGCGCGCGGCGGGCTTCGCGCTGAGCATGGGCGACTACGAGCGCGCCCGGCCCTACCTCGAGGAGAGCCTCGCCGTATGCCGGGCGATCGACGACGTGCGCGGCGTGGGGCGCGCGCTCGGCGGGCTGGGTGTGGTGGCGATGTACCAGTCGCGCTTCGAGGACGCGTGGACGATCAACGAGGAATCGCTCGCGGTGTACGAGATGCTCGGCCAGCGGCGGGGCGCGGCGATGGCGCTCCACAACCTGGCGACCGTGGAGTGGGCGCTCGGGCGCGGCGACCACGGGCGCGCGCGGTTCGAGCAGGCGCTCGCGATCCTGCACGAGCTGGGCGATACCGTGACCGAGGTGCTCTGCCTCTCGGCGCTCGTCTCGGCGCTGGTCCGCGTCGGCGAGCCGGCGCTCGCGCAGGCCCGGCTCAAGGAGGCGTTCGCGCTGCTCGGCGGGCTGGAGATGCCGCGCGAGGCGGTGTTCACGTTCGAGGCGTTCGCGGAGTGGCTGTTCGCCGTGGGCCGGCCCGCCGACGTGGCGCGGGTGCTCGGTGCGGCGTCGCGGGGACGGGAGAGCCTGAGCATGCCGTGGATGGCGCACGAGGCCAGGGAGGTCGCCGCGCTCGCGGCGCGCGCGCGCGCGGCGATCGGCGACGCCGAGTGGTCGAGCCTCGAGGCCGCCGGCCGGCAGCTCGAGCTGGCCGATGCCGTGGCCCAGGGCAGCGTGCTGGCAAACGAGGTTCGGTGGCCCGCAACCGGCGCGTCGCCGGGCGCTGCAACCGGTTGACCCCCAAGGGGGAACGCCGCCCGAGGAGCGGATTCCATTTGTCGGGAGCGATCGGCAACCCCTAGACTGTTGAGACTGCTCTCCATAGTCCGCATCGCGCGCTGTTCCCACCCCCCCTCTGCCGGCGCGGCGGTCCGCTCGGACGAGCCCATCAACCCAACTTCCGCAGGTCCTTCGCCTCACGGGCCAGATCGCCCGTGCGTGGCTGGACCTCGAAGCTGGTTTCCCGCTCTCTCTTCGGTACCGCGAGGTCTCTGCATGCGCAGTCCCGTGACGACCCTGCTCCTGGCGGCGTGCGCCGTGCTGTCGCTGGCCCCGGCCGCGCGCGCGCAGTCGCTGCTCTTCGACTACGTGGGCTTCGACTACGAGTCCCCGAACCCGGACCCGAACACGTTCGGCGAGCCCGGCAGCGGCTACGTGGGCCTCGGCACCGTGCCGTTCCTGTTCGCGCCGCTCGTGAGCAACACGGCGCTGAACGAGTACACGTTCGTGATCCAGGGCCTTTCGCCCACGAGCGTGCTGCCGGTGGGCAGCTTCAACATCATCAACTACTCCTCCGGCACGGTGACGATCTACGAGGACGCCAAGTCCGGCGGCACGCCGGGCACGTTCACGCCGAACCCGCCGAACGGGGACGTCCCGGGCACGTTCACGGATGGCACCGTGATCCTCGTCGGCTCGCTCACGAACTTCCAGCTCGTCATCAACACGACGAACGGGGTCGGCAGCTTCGAGGCGGTGTTCAACGCCACCGGGGGCAGCCAGCTCTCGAACTTCCCGTTGGACCAGCGCACCGGCTGGACGTTCTCGGGAACGACGGGTGAGGCGCTCAACATCCCCGAAGGCTATGCCCACCAGATCGACGGCCAGACGTTCCTCGACGCCGCCGTGGCAACGCACAAGATGACGTGGGGCCGGCTGAAGGCGGGGTACAAGTGATGGCCACGCGCGCGAACCACTTCCCTGCGGAGACGACCATGAAGCGTTGGCTGACGACTCTGTGCGCGGTGCTCGTCCTCGCCGCGGCGCCCCGCCCGGCGCACGCCGTGGGCCCGGTGATCGACTGGGATCCCGCGTTCTTCTGGATGCCGGGCGCCACGTTCAACAACATGCCGGCGGGCGGCATCATGCAGGCCGTGGGCACGGTGAGCGTGTTCGGCTCGCCGCTCGACTTCCTCAACGCGACGATGCCCGCGACCGAGTACACGTTCTACATCAACGGGCTGAACTCGCTGGGCACGACCTCGTTCGGCGCTCCCGGCTCGATGATCTTCACCACGTTCTTCACCGGCGGCACGATCAACGTCTACGCGGATCCCACGCCCGACGCGGTGTTCGCGCCGAACCCGCCGAACGTGCTGGTCCCGAGCTCGTTCATCGACGTGCCCCCGGCGATCCTGTCCGGGACGTTCACGTCGACGATCGTGACCACGAACGACTTCACCGCGTTCAAGACCGGCAACATCGAGGGCTCGATCCAGTGGACCGGCGGCACGTTGATCAGCTACTTCACCAACGGCACGGGCGGCACCTGTCCCGGCCTGCTCACCGGCGGCGCGACGTGGAACACGGCGCCTGGCGTGGGCATCCCCGGCTACCTGTTCCGGCACGACGGCAAGATCGACCTGCAGTGCCCGGTGCCGGCGCAGAAGAGCTCGTGGGGCCGCGTGAAGCAGCTCTACCGTTGATCGTTCCGCGCCACGTGCTGTGACACGAGCCCTGCCGGCAACGGCGGGGCTCGCGGCTTTCGTGGTGCACATGCGATGCCGCGACGCAGCCGCTATCCTGCCGCCACCGTGAACGACGCTCCCATCCGCAAGATCGCCATCAACACCGGCGGCGGCGACGCGCCGGGACTGAATGCCGTCATCCGCGCCACCGTGCTCGCCGCCGAGAACCGCGGCTGGGAGTGCTGGGGCATCCGCGACGGCTACCGCGGGCTGCTCGAGCCGGACGAGTACGGCGGCGAGGGAACCGTGCGGCTCACGCGCCAGCGCGTCTCCGGGATCGCGCACCTGGGCGGCACCATCCTCGGCACCACGAACCGGGGCGACCCCATGCGCTTCCCGGTCCAACAGCCGGACGGCTCCATCGTGGAGTGCGACCGCGGCGACGAGCTGTGCTCGAAGTTGAAGGATCAGGGCATCGACGCGCTGGTCACCGTGGGCGGCGACGGCTCGCTGGCGATCGCCTACGAGCTGGCGAAGCGCGGCGTGCGCGTCGTGGGCGTGCCGAAGACGATCGACAACGACCTCGAGCGCACGGCGATGACGTTCGGCTTCGACACCGCGGTGTCGTTCGCCACCGAATGCCTCGACCGGCTCCACTCGACCGCGGCGGCCCACCACCGGGTCATGGTCGCCGAGGTCATGGGCCGCTACGCCGGCTGGATCGCGCTCCATGCCGGCATGGCCGGGAACGCGCACGCCATCCTCATCCCCGAGATCCCGTTCGAGCTGGCGAAGGTGGCGGAGCACCTGCTTCGCCGCGAGAAGCGCGGCCGGCTCTACTCGGTGGTCGTGGTCGCCGAGGGCGCGCTGGCGAAGGGCGGCAAGGTGAGCACCGTGGGCAAGCGCGTCGGGCAGTCCGAGCGCCTCGGCGGCATGGGCATCAAGGTCGGCCAGGAGCTGGAGAAGCTCACCGGTCGCGAGACGCGCGTCGTGGTTCTCGGTCATTTGTTGCGCGGCGGCACGCCCACGAGCTTCGACCGGCTGGTGGCGCTGCGCTTCGGGGCCGCCGCGGTGCGCGCGCTGGAATCCGGCCACTCCTCGGTGATGGTGTCGCTCGAGCCGCCGCACGTCCGCTACCAGCCGCTCGAGGCGCTGGTTGGCCGCATGAAGCGCGTCTCGCTCGCGAGCGACACCATCGCCACCGCGCGCGACCTCGGCATCAGCTTCGGCGACTGAGCCCTCGCGCGCGACGACCCGGGACCGGATCCTCGGTCGGGCGCATTGCATTATTCATCGCCGGGCCCACCGCCCCGGCCCGGGGCGGTTTCTGAGGTTGTCCGGACCCGGTCGTCCCCGGTACGCTTGCTGGATACCACCGACAGACGAGCCGTCCCTCCCTCACAGACCCGGATCCTCCCTGCCCATGCGCCGACGGCTTGCCTTCGCCGGTCTCGTTGCCACGCTTTCCCTGCTCACGCTCGCCGCGGCCGCGACGGCCGGCATCGAGGCGCTCGACGCCCCGGTTCCGCCGCAGAGTGCGGTCGGCGCGCGCCACGTCGCCACGAACGCCGTCGCCCCGCGCTCGTTCAACTTCCGCGACCTGCCGCACCGGGCGCCCGGCGAGAACCTGCCGATCACGCTCCGCCCCGAGCACGAGTGGCGCGAGCTCGCCGAGATGGTCGAGAAGCTGAAGGCGAACCCGCCCAACCTCCAGGTGAGTGAGTTCTCGCGGTTCACGCTCGACAGCACGCCGCCCCAGGGCAAGGGCTCGCTGTCGCCGCTCGCGCCGACGCTCGGGAGCGGCTTCGAGGGCATCACGCAGGCCGGCTTCATCCCCAGCGAGCCCACGGTCGGCGCCGGGCCGCTCAACATCTTCAGCGCCGGCAACGTCAGCGTCACCGTCACCGACAAGAACGGCTCGAACCGCGTGGAGACCAGCGGCGCCACGTTCTTCGGCGTGCCCGCGGCGGAGGGCGCCATCTCCGACGCGCAGTGCTACTACGACGCGCTTCGCGGCCGCTTCGTGGCGCTGTGCTTCACCCAGGGCTCCGGCGCGACGAAGTTCTCGAACTTCTACCTCGCCATCTCCAAGACGAACGACGCGCGCGGCGCGTGGTGGCTCTACAAGTTCGACATGACGAAGGACGGCTCCACGGTCACGAACAACTGGGCCGATTACGAGGGCCTCGGCATCTCCGACGACAAGATCGTCATGAGCAGCCAGCAGTTCACGTTCGGCGGCAACAGCTACCAGTACCAGAAGCTCCGCATCCTCGACCGCGTCGCGGCGTATAGCGGCGCGACACTCTCCTACGTCGACTTCGCCAACTACGCGGTGCCGCCGGGCGGCGACATCAACGACAACTTCGTCACCAAGCCGGCACGCAACCTCACCGCCGGCGACAACACGATCTACTGCATGTGCGTGCGCGCGGGCGGCGGCGCCCATGTCGCATTCCGCACCATCACCGGCCCGCCCGCGGCTCCCGTGCTCTCCGCGGGCAACCTGGTCGCGTGCAGCGCCTACAGCCCGCCGCCGGATGCCGTGCAGATGGGCACGGCGAACCTCGTGGCGACGAACGATTGCCGGCCTTCGGATTTCTACACGCGCAACGGCGTGCTGACGATGGCGTGGCACACCGCCGCGGTCATCAGCAGCACGAACGTGTCCGCGATCCGGCTGTTCCAGATGCGACTCTCCGATCGCGCCGTGCTCACGGACGAGACGTTCGGCCAGGCGAGCACGTTCTACTTCTACCCCGCCGTCACCGTGGACTCGGTGGGCACGATCTTCCTCGGCTTCGGCCGCTCGAGCAGCACCGAATTCCCGTCCGCTTACGCCTCCGGCAAGCGCCGCGTCGACGCCACGCTCGAGCCGAGCGCGCTCATCAAGGCCGGCGTCGCGGGCACGACCCAGTCGCGCTGGGGCGACTACACCGGCATCGACATGGACGCCGCGCAGGTGTCGCCGTCGCAGTCGGTGGCGTGGTACGCCGGGCAATGGAACAAGTCCGCGACCGTGTTCGGGACCTGGATCAACAAGCTGTCGTTCTCGTATGG
>DATLUU010000050.1:0-8349 GCA_035577885.1 Verrucomicrobiia bacterium | reverse complement strand
TGCGACCGCCTGAGGGGATCGCCTCCAGCGCACAGGTGAGGATGTTCGCGACCACGCGGCGGATCCGCTCGGCGTCGAGCAGCAGCTCGGGCAGGTCGGGCGCGAGCTTCTTCACCAGCCGCACGCGCCGGCGGGTCAGCGGCTCGGCGGCGGCGCGGAGCGCTTCCTGGATGACGGCGTTCAGCGCCTCCATCCGCAGGCGCGGCTTCTCGAGCTTGGCGTAGGCGAGCTGCTCGTTCAGGAGCTGGTCGACGCGCTCGGCCTCGCGGCGCACCACCTCCAGGTACTCGCGCCGCGGGTCGTCCGGGGGCAGCTCACGCAGGACGCGCGTCACGAACGCGCTCACCGATGACAGTGGCTGGCGCGCGTCCTCGGCCACGCGCGCGGCCAGCTCGCCGACAGACGCGAGCCGGTCCTGCTCGCGCAACCGCGAAGCGAGATCCTCGCGCCGGCGCTCGGCGGCGGTCAGCTCCTCGAGCCTGCGTGCGTGCTCGAACAGAAGCGCCGCATGGTCCGCGAGCGCCGTGAGGGCCTCCAGGTCGCCGCGTTCCCACTCCGGGCTCGCGGGGTGGCGTTCGCCGCCGTCCCACGCGGCGAGTACGCCGGCGTGGACGCCGTACGCTGCGATGGGGACGAAAGCCCACACCGAGATCTCGCCCACGCCATTGCCGGCGGGCCCGGGCAGCTTCTCGGCGCCGCTACCGGTGAGCGCGCGCTCGCCGCGCAGGGTCTCGCCCGCGGCGATCTGGAGTGCCCGCGCCTGCGGTTCGCGCGTGGCGGATGGCCCATGCGAGAGGTCCAGCGCCAGCGTTCCGTTCTCGCGCACGCGATAGACCGCCGCGTGCGCCACCCCCACCGCCTGGGCGGCGAGTCGGACGAGTGCATGCACGGCCTCGGCGACGTTGCTGGCGCTCACCGCGGCACGCGCGAACTCGCCGATCGCCGCAAGATGTCGCGCGCGACGGCGCGCCTCGGCGGCGCGCGCCTGCGCGGCGAGTGCGGCATCGGCGGCGGTGGCGAGTGCCGAGAGCGTGCTCTCGCTCGCTTCCGCCGCGAGCGAGAGCACGAGCGCACCGTAGGGCCGCGAGCCGCGACGCAGCGGTACGACCCCGATCCGCGCTTCCTCCCCCCACGGCGCCGAGGGCTGCTCGCTGCCGGGACCGCTCGCCGCCTCGCCCGAGCTCCACGCCCGTGCGAGCGCGCCGTCCAGCGAGCCGGCACTCGCCACCCAGGCGCGCACACGCTCGGTCTCCGTGTCCGCTGCGTTCGGCGACCGGCGGGCGCGGGCGATCGTGTGCTCGAGCGTGATGTCCTGCGCGGCCGGCTCACCCACGCGCCAGCCCTCGAGCCAGCCGCGGCGCTCGTCCCAGCGCGCGAGCCACGCGCGACGCGCAGCGCCCCAGGCGGGGTGCACCGCGGCGGCGAGGAGCGCGCGCTCGAGCGCGTCGAGATCCGCCTCGCAGTCGAGCAACGCCGCGAGCGCGGAGGTCTCGGGCGCAGGACCGGGGACGGTGGATCGGGACGCGGTGGGTTCCATCGGCAGGCCTCTCGCGGCAGGTCTCTCGCGCGACTTCACGTGAGCGCTCCGCCCCTGTCATCGGCACGCGCGCGCCCATCCTTGACCCGCTACGCCTGCTTGCCTACGGTCACTGCCCTTGCCGCAACACACCTCCACCCCGGAGCCTGCCGTGGAACAGCCGCCCCCTGGGACGCCGATCGAGATCGGCTTGAACGAGCGCGAAGCCGAGGGCATCTACTCGAACCTCGTGTTCATCGCACACTCGCCGTCCGAGGTGATCCTGGACTTCGCGCGCACCATGCCGGGCCTGCAGAAGCCGCGCGTGTTCGCGCGCATCATCATGACGCCGCCGCACGCGAAGAGCCTGCTCGGAGCGCTGGAGCAGAACCTCGGGAACTACGAGAAGCAGTTCGGCCCCATCCAGGTACTGGGAGTGCCGCCGGGGCACAAGGACAAGCCCGACCAGCTCGGGTTCACGAGCTAGACCGCCCGAACTCCTTCTGCAGTTCTGGGTCGGCACGAGGCGCGCTCATGAGCAGCGCGGCGAGCGCCTCGGGCGGGCGCACGGGCTTCGCGTCCGGGGTCACCACGCAGTGCTCGGTGTATCCGAGCGCGCAGCGCGTGCCGTCCTCGCCCACCACGCGGTAGCCGAAGCGGATCGTGGCGCGGCCCTGCTCGAGCACGCCGGTCTCGATGGTGATGCGCTCGTCGTAGCGCGCGCCGTGGAAGTAGCGGCAGCGCGCGTCCAGCACCGGCAGCAGGACGCCGTCCTCGCGCTCGACCTGGGCGTAGCTGCGACCGAGCGTGCGCATCATCTCGGCGCGGCCGATCTCGAACCAGCGCAGGTACTGCCCGTAGTAGGCCCAGCCCATCTGGTCGGTGTCCGCATAGCGCACGCGCAGCTCGAAGCGATGCATCAGCCCTCCTTCATGAGCGTAGCGGATGCCGGCGGCGCGGTCTTCCAGCGCTTGTGGAGCCAGAACCACTGCGCCGGCCGCTCGCGCACGGCGGCCTCGAGCAGCGCCGTGTGCCGCGCGGTGAGCACGCGCACGGCTTCGGCGTCACCGGCCTCGCCCTGCGGCACGATCGGTGGCGAGAAGCGCACCTCGAGGCGGCCGTCCGCCGCGCGCGCGCAGGTGCAGAAGACGATGGGCGCGCCGGTCGCGAGCGAGAACCACGCGGGCCCGGCCGGCGTGCTCGCGGGTCTGCCGAAGAACGGCACGAAGATGCCATCGCGGCGCGCGTCCTGGTCGGCGAGCATCGCCACCGTGCCGCCCGCGCGCAGTCGCTTGACCACGCCCCGCACGCCGACGTGGGTCGGGAGCACGTCGAGGCCGGCGGACTGTCGGATCGCCGACACCCACTGCTCGGCCCCGGGGTTCGAGAGCGGCTTGGCGACGAACGCCATCGGGAACACCTGCGACACCATCGCCCCGGCGAGCTCGAAGTTGGAGAGGTGGCCGGTCAAGAAGATCATGCCGCGTCCCATCGCCAGCGCCGCGCGCGCGTGCTCCTGGCCCTGCCAGCAGGCGAACACCTCGCCGCTCGGCGCGCGCGCCAGCTCCGCCATGCGTGGATACTCGGCGGCGACGCGCCCGAGCTCTCGGTAGTGTTCCGCGAGCACGCCCTCGCGCCAGGCCTGTGCCTGTTCCGGGAACGCCAGCGCCAGGTTCGCGCGCGCCACATCGCGGCGGATGCCGAGCCGCCCCACGAGCGCACCGAGCGCGGCACCGCGTTCGCGCGCCGCCGGCCACGATAGACCGGCCAGCGAGGAGACGACCGCTTTCAGGAACAGCGTCTCGATACGGTGCGAGAACCTCACCGCGGCAGCCTCGCCGACCAGCGCCCGCCGGGATGGCTCTCGGCGAGGCCGGAAAGCTGCAGTCGCCAGAGGCGCGCGAGCGTCTCTTCGACGCCGAGACCGGAGGCTTCGGCGAGTGCTTCCGTCGAGAGCGGCGAGCCGCCGAGCCGCGCACGCAGGCGGGCGTCGGGATCCGCGCCGCGGGTGGGGAGCGGCCCCATCGCCGCCAGCACGTCGCCCGCATCGCCGCACACGCGCGCGCCGGTGCGGAGCAGCCCCAGCGTGCCGCGCGAGGCGTGGCGATCGACGTCGCCGGGCACCGCGAGCACGGTGCGGCCGATGCCGCGCGCCGCGGCCGCGGTCGTGAGCCCGCCGCCGTCCTCCGCCGCCTCCACCACCACCGTGACGGCGGCGCTGGCGGCGATCAGCCGGTTGCGCTTCACGAACGCGCCCTTGCCGAACGGCCCGCCCTCGCCGACCTCGCTCAACACCGCGCCCGCACGCACGATCTCGCCGGCGAGCCCTGCGGAGGTCGGGGTGAGCCTTTCATAGCCGCTCGCGATCACGGCGAGCGTTCGCCCGCCCCCGCCGAGCGCTCCCTCATGCGCGGCGCTGTCGATGCCGCGCGCGAGCCCGCTCACCACGGTGACGCCGGCCACGGCGAGGTCGCGAGCGAGCCGCGCGGCGACCGAGAGCCCGTACGGTGTCGCCGCGCGCGAGCCGACGATGGCGGCGCACGACGCGGGCTCCGCCCACTCGCCACCCCAGACGTAGACGCGCTTCGGTGGATCGACGAGCGCCTCGAACCCGCTCGGATAGCCGGGCGCGCCGCGTTCGATGCAGCTCGCGGCCTCTGCCCCCCGGCTCGGCGCGGGCGCGCTCAGCACACCGATGCGCCGGCTCCGCGCGTTCGTATGTGCGCCGCGATCACGGCCGACCCCTTCGTCCGCTCCTCCCATGTCCGCTCCTTCCGCGTGCGCACCAGAGGCGCGTCGCATCGCAGTCCATCGGGGTCGGGGTCAGCCAGCATGTCCTTCGTCCGTCTCCGCGCTCCCCACCGCCGCGGGCGGGATCGCGCTCCACACGTCCTCGAGCAGCTCGCGCACGCCGAGACCGGTGTGCGCGCTGATCACGCGAGCGTCTGGCAGGCCGAGCCGCGCGGCCGCGTCGGCGCGCTCCTCGGGCGGGAGCAGGTCGGCCTTGCTCAAGACCACGCGGCGCGGCTTCTCCGCGAGCGCCGGACTGTAGCGCGCGATCTCGCGCTCGAGCAATGCCAGCGTGCCCGCCGGGTCCTCGGCGCTGGCGTCGATCAGGAACACGATCACCTGCGTGCGTTCGACGTGGCGAAGGAACTGGAGCCCGAGGCCCTTGCCAGCGCTCGCGCCCTCGATCAGCCCGGGCAGGTCGGCCATCACGAACGTGCGCTCGACGTCGAGCGCGACGATCCCCAGGTTCGGCTCGAGCGTGGTGAACGGGTAGTCGGCGATCTTCGGGCGCGCTCGGGTGACGCGCGAGAGCAGCGTCGACTTGCCGGCGTTCGGGAGCCCGACCAGGCCGACGTCGGCGATCAGCTTCAACTCGAGCTCGATCGTGAGCTCTTCGCCGGGCTCGCCGGGATCGGCGCGGCGCGGCGCCTGGTGCGTGGCGGTGGCAAAACGCGCGTTGCCGCGGCCGCCGCGGCCGCCTTTCGCGACGCGGAAGCGCTCGCCGGGGCGCACGAGGTCCGCGAGCAGCTCGCCGGTCTCCGCGGCCTTCACCACGGTGCCGGCAGGTACGTGCACGACCAGGTCGTCGCCGTCGGCGCCGGTCTTCGTGCTCCCCTGCCCGGCGCCGCCGTGGCCGGCGCGGTACTGCGGGCGCTCGCGGCAGTCGAGCAGCGTGCGCACGTGCGGGTCGGCCTCGAGCCAGACGTCGCCGCCCTTGCCACCGTCGCCGCCGTCGGGACCGCCCTTGGGCACGTACTTCTCGCGGCGGAAGCTGATGCAGCCGGCACCGCCCTTTCCCGAGCGGCAGGTGATGCGCGCGAGGTCGATGAGCATGTTACGAGGCCTCCGTCCGTTCCTCGCGCAAGGCGCGCAGGAGCCCGCCGGCGCGCGCCAGCTCGCGCAGCTCCGGCTCGAGGTCGCAGCGGACGTCGAACGTGAACCCGCGCGTCAGGTGTCGCACCGCGACCCGGCTGCCGACGCCGGAGGCGCCGCCGGGCGGTGGGATCTCCAGCTCGTCGCCGGCGCGCACCTCGCGCCGGTCCGGGGGCTCGAGCCAGGTGAGCGGCAGCACGCCGTGGAGCGCGAGCAGCCGGTCGTGCCCGCCCGCATACGAGGCGGCGAACACGGCGCGCACGCCGAGCGCCGCGGTGGCGCGCGCCACCGACTCGGAATGCCGGCCGCCGCCGTAGCCCTCCCCCGCGATCACCACGCAGGTGCCGAACGCGCGGGCGCGCGCGGGGGCTTGCGTGTCGAGCGGGCGGAAGAGCGCACCGGCCAGCTCCACCGCATCCGCACGCGCCGCCCAGGCGCGCGGCCCCCACGGCAGCAGCCTCGAGGCGGCCGCGTCGTCGCCCGCATCCAGCAACACCACGGCTCGGAACGGCATCTCGTGCGGTGGCGGCTCGGGCGCCTGCGCGTGGTGCGCTCCGTGCTCGATCGTGCCGCCCTCGGGCTCGAGCACCTCGTCGAACTCCGGCAGCGGCCGGTGATCGCTCGGCCCGGCGTTCACCATCGCCTCGGCCGGCGTGCTGCCGATCAGGCGTGCCGCGCACGCCCACACGCCGCGCTCGCGCGCGGCGTCCTGTGTGGGTTCACCGCCGAGGATCACGAAGTCCGCCGCGATCGCGGACGCCGCGGGATCGGCGCGATCGTGCACGTTGGCACCCGCGCGCTCGAGCGCCGCGAGCGTGCCGTCCGCGGCCCAGACCGCGAGCGAGGCGCGTCCCGGCACCGTCACCGCGAGCGAGACGCCGGGCCGGATCCCCGAGCGCGCGACGCAGCGCGCGAGCGCCGCCACGTCCTCGTCCTCGGCGTAGGGGCCGATGCGCACCAGCGGCGACTCGGCGCGCACCGGCCGCACCAGCGACAGGTCCAGCGACAGCGTGGTCTCGAAGCCCTCGCTGCCGCCCTCGAAACGGCGCCAGTCGGCGTCGCGGCCGCGCGCGCGCATCCAGCCGCGCGTGCGGTCGTCGCTCGGGAACAGCACCGCGATCGCACCCACGATGCCCGCGGCGCGCGAGGCGATCGAGAGCCGGTCGGCCATGGTGAGCGCGACCGTTCCCGGCCCGTGGAACTCGAGCACGGCGCCCTCGCCCTCGCCCGCGAGTCGGCGCTCGACCGCGGCGAGCACGTCGATGCCCGAGACGCCGGGGTCGGGCACGCCGGTCAGCTCCACGCCGGCGACACGCGGCCGCGGCATCAGCAGTGGCTCGCCCGCGCTCGCCGCGGCGCACTCGAGTGCGCACGCCGGCAGCGCCAGCATCCCCAGCGCGCCCGCGGCCGCGGCATCGACGACGCCGCTGGCGAGGATGCGGCCGGGTGTGGCGAAGCGGCGGCGGTGGAGCGCACCCGCGGGCCCGGCGCCGGGCCGCGCGAAGTGCGCGCCGGTGGCGTTGGCGAAACTCTGCAGGAAGCGCAGGTCCTCGACGCCGTCGGGACCCACGGCCTCGCGCTGCGGCGCCACCAGCACGCGCTCGCAAGCGACGCGCGTCGCACCCGTGGCCTCGAACGCGAGTGCGGCCACGGTGCCGTCGGTGTCGTCCAGCAGCACGTGGTCCGGTCGCCACTCGATGGGCGTGCCGGGTGCGGGCCAGTGGGGCCCGCCGTGCGTGCTCAATAGGAATGCGGTGAGCGGCAGGCTCATGGACCGGCTACTCCTTGGCTGGGCTGGGCGGGGTCGGCTTTGCGGGCGGGCTTGCGCCGCTCCCGCCGGAAGGCGGCGGGCTCGCGGCGCCGCCGCTCGCGGCCGGCTTGTCCGCAGACCCTCCGCCCTTCTCCTTCTTCGCCGACTCCTTGTATCCCTTGCTCCGGTAGTCGGTGACGTAGAAGCCCGAGCCCTTGAACAGGAACCCGGCGCCGCCCGCGGGCACGCGCTGGCCTTCCGAGCCGCACTCGGGACAGCGCTTCGGCGACTCGTCCGAGATGCCGTGGAACAGCTCGAACGTGTGCCCGTTCGCGCAGCGGTAGACGTAGGTGGGCATGCGATCAGCCTTTGGGCAGCGGCGCGCGTGTCTCGCCCGCGAGCACGCACGCCACCGTGGCCACGTCCACCACGTTGTCGAGCGAGCAGCCGCGCGAGAGGTCGTTCGCCTGGCGCGCGAGCCCCTGCAGGATGGGGCCGAGCGCCGTGGCGCCCGCCAGGCGCTCGACGAGCTTGTAGCCGATGTTGCCGCTGTCGAGGTCGGGGAAGACGAGCACGTTCGCGTGCCCGGCCACGACCGAGTCGGGCGCCTTGCGCTGGCCCACCTCGGGCACGAGCGCCGCGTCGGCCTGGAGCTCGCCGTCGATGTGCAGGTCGGGCCGCTGCTTGCGCGCCAGCGCCACCGCGTCGCGCACCTTGGTGACGCGCGGGTGCTCGGCGCTGCCGCGGGTCGAGAACGACAGGAACGCCAGGTGCGGCACCTCCTGCGTCAGGAGCCGGTGGCGATCGGCGGCCAGGCAGCCCAGCTCGGCGAGCTGCTCGGCGGTCGGGTCCGGGAGCACGCCGCAGTCGGTGAACGTCAGCACGCGCTCGGGCTTCGAGCCCGCGCTCGGCAGTATCATGAGGAAGAAACTGCTGACGCTCTTCACGCCCGGCGCGAGCCCGATCAGCCACAGCGCTGCGCGCAGCACGTCGGCCGTGGTGCGCACCGCGCCGGCCACGTACGTGTCGGCCTCGCCCTCGCGCACGAGCAGCGCTGCCTGGAAGACGGGATCCGCCGCGTAGCGCGCGAGGTCGCTGTCGCCGAGGCGGCTGCCCCTCGCGGCGGTGAGGGCCGCGCGCGTGCGGCCGACGAGCGCGGGGTCGCGCGCGTCCACCACCTCCACGGCGCCGGGCGTGACGT
>DATLUU010000049.1:0-3557 GCA_035577885.1 Verrucomicrobiia bacterium | reverse complement strand
CCGCGCGCGACAGCATCGCGGCGGCTGTGCTGCTCGGCGCGCTCGCGCTCGGACTCGCGGCATGGACGGCGCTCGGCGCCGGGGTGGCGATGGCGGCGAGCCGGGACGCCATGGGGCGGGCGGAAGTGCGCTGGAGGTAGCGGTGCCGGCGCAACCCGCGTCGGTGAACCCTAGCTGATCCCGTCTCGCGGTCGGCCCGAACGCATCGCCACCTGCTGAAGTTGGCCAACTGAAAGGCGGCCGAGCCCCTCAGGGACTCGGCCGCTCAGATCGCGCAACAATCTTCGGCGCACAACCGATTCGTTGGCCGCGTCACTTTGTCGTTGTTGATCCCAGGCTGACGAGAAGTTCGTCGAGTTGGTCGAGCGACTCAGGCATCGCGCCCGTCGATCCGGAGTCGGCGTCAAGCGCTTCCTTCGAGGGATAGAGATCGACCACCACCACCAACGTCTTGCCGTCGATCTCATCGAAGGTCACCGTGGTCACGGTCGTGCCGCCATCGCCTTCCTCGTTCGTCCAAACGAGACGCGAATGGGGTGTCACTTCCCGGTACTTGCCGAAGAACTCCATGGTCGAATCCTGGTGGCTGAAGACCAATCGGTACCCGCCGCCAACCCGAACATCCATCTCGCAGGAGAGCAGGGTCAGGCCATACGACCTTGGCACCCACCATTTCCTGAATAGATCGGCCTTGGTCCACGCCTCGAACACGACGCGCGCCGGAGCGTTGACGGTTCGGGTGACGACGAGTTCGCGCTCCGACCTCCGTTCCACCGTGGTGGGGTTCTTCGCTGGCGCGGCTTCACTTGCTCTTCTTGCGTCCATCGCCCCTCTCCTTTTGTTTCAGTTTCTCGACCACCTTGTCCAACTCGTCAAAGCGTGCGCTCCAGAGCTGGCGGTACCTCTCGATCCACTCCGCCTCTTCTTGCAGAGCGCGTCGGCCGAGCCTGCAGGTGCGCACGCGTCCGACCTTCTCCGTGGTGACGAGCCCCGCCTGCTCCAGGACGCCGACGTGTTTCTTCATGCCGGTGAGGGTCATGTGGAACTTCTGGGCCAGCGCCGTGATCGAAGCGTCCCCACGCCCGAGCTGCTCCAGAACACCGCGCCGGGTGGCGTCCGAGAGTGCTCCGAACGAGACATCGAAGTTGGCTTGGGCCCACTGAACCATGTGGTTCAGTGTACAGGATGCAGCGAGGGCATGCAATGGGAAGCTGGAGCGCCTGCTGCGGTGTCGGCGAGCCGCCCGCCCGTGGCCCTGTAGGGGAGGCGGATGGACCGCGGCTAACCCGTCGCCACCTCGAGGATCCGCGCCGCCACCTTGGCCGAGTCGAACACCGACTCCGCCAGCTCGCGGGCGGCGCGGCAGTGGCGCGCGTAGTCGGTGTTCATCGCCTCCAGCGCCGCCGCGGCCTCCTCCGGCGTGCTGAAGCGGAACATGCCCTCGCCGTTCGGCAGCAGCGCGCTCGGGCCGGTGTCCTGCACCACCACCGGTCGGCCGCTCGCCAGGTAGCAGAGCGTGCGGTCGCTCACCCAGGCGTTCTGGAAGTACATGCACGACGGCTTGGCGCACGAGAACTCGCCGCGCGAGCGGCGGATGTAGTCGCGGTAGGCCTGCGGCGAGCCGGCCACCTCCACCGAGCGCCGGATCCGCCAGCCGTGCTCGGCCATCATGCGGCCTTCTTCATGGTCGACCGCGGTGTCGAGGAAGAGCGCCAGCTCGAGCGGTTGCGGCGTGAGCCGGGGGAGGTCCCGGAACGGCAGGAAGGCGACGCGCTTCGAGTTGTCGAAGCGGATGCCGGCGGGCCGATCCACCACCCAGTCGGGGGAGTCCCACGCCGAGACGGTCGTCATCGCGTCGCCCCGATCGCCGTTCGCGCAGCTCCACTGCTCGACGCACACGGCCGGCGGGATGCGCACCCACTCGAGCCCGCAGTCAGGGAACAGCGCGCCGGGCGTGCCCACGGTCTCGCCGGTGGTGAAGTAGAGGTCGTGGCGTGGCACCTTCAACTGACCGCGGCTCAACCAGAACTGGAACAGGCCGGGATCGATGTCCACCATGGCGGTGCGGCGGAAGCGCGCGAGCAGCTCGGGCTCGATCGCGTAGTGGAAGTTGAGCATCAGGTCGGCGCGGTCGATGACGCGGCCGGCCTCGGCCTCCGAGAGCCCCAGCCACTCCACGGGCGCCGCCGGATCGGGCCCGCCGACCTTGCGCAGGATGACGCGACCGGCCATGCCCATCGAGGCGAGGCGCGCGAAGAACGAGTCGATCGCGGCCGCGTCGCGCTCGGCATCGCCGCTCCTGCGAAAGCACTCGAGCCAGTAGACGTCGCAGCCCAGGCGCTTCATGCCGAACACGTGCTGCATGTACACCCACAGGTGGCCGCCGCCGTTGGGGAAGTTGGCGACGTTGTACGCGCAGAGCACGACGGTCTTCGCCACGGCGTCAGCCCTCGAGGTGGCGGCTCACGTCGGCGAAGCCGACGAGGTGGATGTGCAGCGAGTCGAGCGCGTGCCGGATGTCGCGGTGGCAGAGCGTCGCGCGCTCCACCTCGCGCTCGAGGCGATAGCTGGATTCGAGCGTGGCGTCCACGTAGGCGGGGTGGCAGATCAGCTCGGTGATCCCGGGCTCGACCTTGGTGGCGAGCATCTTGAGCAGGCTCGGCACGCCCACCTGCTCGGGGTGGCTCACGCCGTGCCACTGGCCATAGAAGCCGGGAAGCAGCTTCACCCGCGACTCGCCGCGGAGCGGGATGCCCCAGCGGCGCGCCAGCTCCTTGAACTCGGGCAACGCGATGGGGTGGAGATGCGAGTTCCGGTGGGAATCGAGGTGCGTGGGGCTGCGGCCCATGAGCATCTCGAACAGCTCCGCCTGGCGCTCGAGGATGCGCCGGACGCCGGCCGCGTCCCCGGGCGGTGTGCGGCCGAGGTCGACGTGGAGCCCGATGCCGAGCGTGGGGACGTCCCGGCTCGCCAGCGCCGCCTCGCGCGCCGCGTGCCCCTCGACCATCAAGCTCGTGCTGGTGACGATGCCGCGCTCGTGCGCTTCGAGGATGCCGCGATTGACGCCGGCCGTGGCGCCGAAGTCGTCGGCGTTCACGATCAGGAGCCTGCCGCTCGCGGACAGCTCGGACCGCTGCGCGCTCCGCACCCGCTTCGGCGCGGCGATCCGCGCCGGCTCGGGATCGAGCACGGGCTGCATGTCCTCGAACCACTGCTCGACGTCCGCCAGCTCGGTGAAGCCCCAGCTCGTGTCACCTGACGCGATGGCGCGCGCCGGCCAGATCAGCCGGTTGGCGCAGCGCGACAGCTCGGCGGTCTCGAAGTTCATGGCGAGCGAGCGCCGCGGGAGCGGCAGCCCGCCCTCGGCGGCGATGGCGCGCTCGTACTGATCGAGGATGGACGCCCGTCGCTCGCGCGGGAAGCGGAGCAGGAACGTGGAGAGATCGTAGCTCCGCGGCCCCACGCCGACGTGGTCCCAGTCGAGGAGCCGGGCCTCGAATCCGTGACCGCCGGGGGAGACGAACACGTTCGAGGTCCAGAGATCGCCGTGGAGCAGG
>DATLUU010000048.1:0-2037 GCA_035577885.1 Verrucomicrobiia bacterium | reverse complement strand
ACTGGGGGAGGACGGTCATGCGTCTCGACGGCTCCGAGCGCGGCACAAGGATCGGGTGGGGGGGCCGGTAAACATCCATCATGGCGCACGGGCCACGCTCCCGCCAACGACCCTCGGTGATATTGACGCGTCCCCAGCGCGGGCGGGATGCTCGGCGCGACACTCGGGGAGGCTCACGTGACGATCGCTCGCTACCACGACGGGCAACGCCGGCTGCAGGACATGTTCGACAGCCGGCGCATCGCCGACCGGCTCGACCAGGTCACGTACTCGACGCAGCTCGGCGAGGCCCAGCGCGCGTGGATCGAGGCCTCGGAGATGTTCTTCCTCGCGACCGTCGGCCCCGACGGCCATCCCGATTGCTCGTTCAAGGGTGGACGGCCCGGGTTCGTGCGTGTGCTGTCGCCGGTCGAGCTGGCGTGGCCGGACTACGACGGCAACGGCCAGTTCCGCTCGCTCGGCAACCTGCTCGCGAACCCGAACGCCGGGCTCCTGTTCATCGACTGGACCCGGCCATCGCGCCTGCGCGTGAACGGCCGCGCGAGCGTCGCGCAGGACGACCCGCTGCGCGCGAGCTGGGAGGGAGCGCAGCAGGTCGTGCGGCTCCAAGTGTCGCAGGTGTTCCCGAACTGCCCGCGCTACCTGCCGCGCTTGGCCCTGGTGGAGGCGTCGCCCTACGCGCCCGCCGCGGGCCACGAGCCGCCGCGTCCGGGCTGGAAGGACGATCCGCGGTTCCGGGACGCGCTGCCCGGGAAGGATCAGCGCCCGTGAAGCCCGAGCCGTGACGGCGTCGAAGCCATTCCTTGCCGCTGCGGTGCAGGCAGCACCCGTGTTCCTCGATCGCGCCGCCACCGTGGAGAAGGCGTGCGCGCTCATCGGCGATGCGGGTGCTCGCGGCGCGAAGCTGATCGTGCTGCCGGAGACGTTCGTGCCCGCCTACCCGGCGTGGGTGTGGTTCCTCCCGCTCACGCGCCGGCCGGAGATCTCGCAGCTCTACCGCGAGCTGGTCGAGAACTCGGTCGACGTGCCGGGCCCCGACGTCGACCGGCTGGGCGCGGCCGCGCGCGAGGCGGGCGCGTGGGTGGCGATCGGCGTCAACGAGCGGAACGCCGGGCGCTCGGGCACGACGCTCTACAACACGCTGCTGCTGTTCGACGACTCCGGCCGGCTGATCGAGCGTCACCGGAAGCTCGTGCCCACGGGCGGCGAGCGCATGGTGTGGACACCCGGCGAGCCGGTGCCGCTCAAGGTCCACGACACGCCGCGCGGGCGCCTGGGGCAGCTCATCTGCTGGGAGAACTACATGCCGCTCGCGCGCTACGCGCTCTACGAGCAGGGCGCTCAGATCCACCTCGCGCCCACGTGGGACAAGAGCGACCAGTGGCTCGCGAGCATGCGCCACATCGCGCGCGAGGGCCGCGTGTTCGTGATCAGTGTCTGCCAGGCCCTTCATCGCGATCACGTGCCCGACCGGTACAAGTTCAAGGACACGTTCCCGTCGGGGCTCGAGTGGGTGAACGTCGGCAACAGCCTGATCGTGGATCCCGACGGCGTCGTGCTCGCCGGGCCGTGCGAGGCCCGCGAGGAGATCCTGCTCGCGGAGATCGACCCCGGGAAGGCCTCGGGCTCGCGCTGGATCTTCGATGCCGCGGGGCACTACGACCGGCCCGACCTGTTCTCGTTCTCGCAACGCGGCGCGGACACTCCCGCCGCTAACGGCGCGTCTTCGGAGCGCAAGGTTGCGCGCGGCGAACGAGCTTCGCGCCCGCGCCGCCGCGCGAAGCCCGCGTTGAAGAAGCGCCGGCGCTGAGCGCGCCCTCGCATGGAGCGCGTTGACGCGCCCGCCGCGCCCATGTTCCATGCGCGCATGGAATTCAAACCGGTCGTGCTCGAAGGGCACCACGTGCGGCTCGAGCCGCTGGATCTCGCGCGGCACTGGGACGGCCTGCGCGCGATCGGCCTGGCGCCCGAGCTGTGGCGCTTCACCGCGGCCAAGGTGAAGACCGAAGCCGATCTCCGGAGCTACTTCGAGAAGGC
>DATLUU010000047.1:0-2465 GCA_035577885.1 Verrucomicrobiia bacterium | reverse complement strand
AACTTTGAGGCGCCATGGGTGACGACGGCACGCGCGGCGGGCGATCCGCTCCCGCGCGTGCCGTCCCGGGCGCATCGGCCGCGGCCCCGATGCGATAGAATCGAGGGCCATGCGCCCCCGCATCCTGGCCTGCCTCCTGCTCGCGCTGCCGCTGTCGTCCGCCCCCGGGCCCGCCGCGGCCTGGAGCTACGGCGACACGCTCACCACGATCATGCGCCCGCTGCCGAACCTGCCGGTGCTGGTGCAACGCGGGACGGCGTTCACGGTGTGGGCGCTCGCCCCGAGTGGTGCCGGGAACTGGTCCGCCTCGCTCCAACTCGGCGCGCTCACCGTGCCGCTCGTCCCGGGCGGCGGCGGCTGGCAGGCGTCGAAGAACCGCTGGGAGCTGTCGTTCACGGTGCCGGCGGGAACGCCCGAGGAGGTCTACGCGCTCAACCTCACCTCGGATGCGACGGGTCCCGACCGCGCCGAGCACGCGGTCAAGGTGCTGCCGGGGTTCAAGGTCGACTACTACTTCGCGCAGATCAGCGACACGCACCTGCCCACCCATGCGCTATCGAGCGGGGGCGTCATCGACGTCGCCGACACGTCGGGGATGGCGGACTTCGATGCGGTGATCGAGGACCTGAACATCATCCGCCCCGAGTTCATCATCCATACCGGCGATCTCGTGAACGAGGGGGAGCTGGAGGAGTACCTCGGCATGTACGAGATGGGCCGCGCGCAAGGGATGCTCTCGCGCCTGCTCGATCCGGTGTTCGTCTCCTCGGGAAACCACGACATCGGTGGCTGGGGCGCGACGCTGCCGCCGGACGGGACGTCGCGAAAGGACTGGTGGCGCTACTTCGGCTGGCCGTGGCTCCTGAACCCGCCCGCGGGCGACCCGTATCACTCGCAGGACTTCACGTTCGACTATGGCCCCCTGCACGTGATCGGGCTCGAGGCCTACATCAACAACGGCTCGTACGACCACTACCGCCAGGACATCTGGGGCGCCCAGAGCTTCACGACCGAGCAACTGGCATGGCTCCAGGCCGACATCGCCGCGCAGCCACCGGGCACGAAGAAGCTGGCGTTCTACCACTATGACTTCGGCGGCACGCTCGCGAACGGCTCGCCGGGCGCGAACTTCTCGCAGATCAACCCCGCGACACTCGGCCTCGACGCCGCGATCTGGGGACACAATCATGGGGTCGCGGAAGGGAGCCTCAGCGCGCGCCCGATCAATCTGGGCTTGCGCTCGGTGATCGACCGGCGCCAGTTCCGCATCTTCCGCGTGAGCAACGGCGTCATCACGCCGGGCGCCATGCACGCGGCGGGCGGCATCGCCACCGCGCCGACGGACTCGATGGCGGTGGCGTGGAGCGGCCCCAACGACGGCACGCGCTCCGCGCTCTCGGTGAGCGTCAACAACCGCTACGGCGAGACGTGGGACCACGCGCGGATCCGGTTCGGGATGGCGGACCACGACTCGTCGTTCATCGCCACCGGTGGAGCGATCGCCCAGACGATCCGCGAGGGCGGCGTGGCGCTCGTCTACGTGGACTGCGTGATCCCGGCGAAGGGCATCACCACGGTGAGCGTGGCGGCGAGCGCACCGCTCGCCGGCGTGGGACCAGGGAGGGGGGCTGGGCTCTCACTCACCGCGAGCGCGAACCCGTTCCGGCCGGGCTCGGGTCCGGTCGTGCTGCATTGGTCATCGCCGCGCGGCGAGCCCTCGACACTCGAGGTACTCGACCTCCAGGGCCGGCACGTGGCGACGCTCGCGCGCGAAGGCGATGCGCAGGCCGGGGAGGCCGTCCGTTGGAACGGCCGGGACGAGCGCGGCGCGGCCGCGCCGCCGGCGATGTACCTCGTGCGCCTGAGAACGCAGCACGCGACGAGGGTGCTGCGTTTGCTGCTCGTACGCTGATCGTGCAGGCGCTCGCGGGCGCCTCGTCTCATCGGATCACCACCGCCCGCGCCGTCAACGATTCGTCGCCGCGCGTGAGCCGGAGCATGTAGACCCCGGGTGCGAGGCGTCGGCCCTCGGTGAGGTTCACGAGGTGCTCGCCGGCGCCCAGCGCGCCGACGTCGCGGGCGACGATGCGGCGGCCGGCGAGGTCGGTGAGCTCGAGGCGCGCGGAGGCTGCGTCGGGAAGCGTGAACGCAGCCGCCAACCCTGAGAGCGACGGATTGGGTCGCGCGCCGTGCAATGCGATGCGGGGGCGGGGGACCGGTCCCGGCGGGATGCCGGTCACGGGTGCGGTGACGTTCGCCGACAGGGCGGCGAAGAACGACTGCGGCTCGCCGGCGATGGTGCGGAACTCACCGCCCACGAACAGCGTGCTGTCGTCGGCCGCGAGCGCGCACACGGCGCCGATCGGGTCCGGCGCCCAGCGCGCCGACGTCGCGGGCGACGATGCGGCGGCCGGCGAGGTCGGTGAGCTCGAGGCGCGCGGAGGCTGCGTCGGGAAGCGTGAACG
>DATLUU010000046.1:0-7289 GCA_035577885.1 Verrucomicrobiia bacterium | reverse complement strand
CGCCGGCGGCGTCGGGAGCCGGCTCTGCCTGCTCTCCGAGCGCCGCGCGAAGCCGGCGGTGCCGTTCGGGGGCAAGTACCGGATCATCGACTTCACGCTCTCCAACTGCGTCAACTCCGGCATCTTCGACATCGGGGTGCTCACGCAGTACCGGCCGACGTCGCTGAACCAGCACATCGGCATCGGGCGCCCGTGGGACCTGGACCGCACCCGCGGCGGCGTGCAGCTGCTGCAGCCCGCGCCCGGGCTCGCGACCAGCGACTGGTACCAGGGCACGGCCGACGCGATCTTCCAGAACCTGCTGCACCTGAAGCGCCGGCGCGCCCAGGAAGTGCTGATCCTTTCGGGCGACCACATCTACCAGATGGACTACAACGTGCTCTACGCGTTCCACCGCCGGAACCACGCCCGGCTCACCGTGGCCGTCACCGAGGTGCCGGAGCGCGAGGTGGACCAGTTCGGCATCCTGGAGACCGAGCCGAACGGGCGCGTGACCGCGTTCAAGGAGAAGCCGAAGGGCGGGGTGAGCTCACGGCTGGCGTCGATGGGCGTCTACCTGTTCGACCGCGACGCGCTCATCCGCTGGCTCGTCGAGGACGCGGCGATGTCGCATTCGGCGCACGACTTCGGCAAGGACCTGCTGCCGCGGCTCGTGGCGCGCAACGAAGCGGTCTATGCCTACCGCTTCCCGGGCTACTGGCAGGACGTGGGCACGCTGGACTCCTACTACCGCGCGAACCTCGAGTTCGTGCAGCCCAAGCCGCCGCTCGACCTGAACGACCCCGAGTGGGTGCTGCACACGCAGA
The DNA here is from genome assembly GCA_035577885.1 of Verrucomicrobiia bacterium. Taxonomy (GTDB): domain Bacteria; phylum Eisenbacteria; class RBG-16-71-46; order RBG-16-71-46; family RBG-16-71-46; genus JAIOPA01. Next base: position 6,483 of record DATLUU010000046.1, on the reverse strand, counting down.
CCGCGGATCGCCCGCCGGTGCGCGTGGCCGCGGGCGCCAAGGTGTCGCGGAGCCTGGTCGCGAACGGCTGCTGGGTGCAGGGCGAGGTGGTGAACTCCGTGCTCTTCCCGGGCGTGGTGGTGGAGAAGGGCGCCGTGGTGCGCGACAGCATCGTCATGCACGACACGCTGGTCGCGGCGGGCGCCGAGCTGGACCACGCCATCCTCGACAAGGAGGTGCGCGTGGGGCGCGGTGCCAAGGTGGGGACCGGCGACGACATGACGCCCAACCGCGCCTGCCCCGAGCACCTCTCGAGCGGCCTGGTCGTGGTGGGGAAGCAAGCGCGGATCCCCGCGGGGCTCGTCGTCGGCAGGAACGCGCGCATCGGCGCCGCCGTGGCCGCCGAGGACTTCACCGCCCAGGTGCCCGCGGGCGGCGTCGTCGACGGGCCGGAGAGCATGCACTAGCAGCGGCCGGCATCGCGTTTCGTATGTCCTGCCGCCGGGCGCGGGGCTGGAAACGAAGCCGGCCGGCCTTGGGAGGCCGGCCGGAGACGGGAGGCAGGCGTCAGGCCGGCAGCAGCAGCTTCTGTCCCGGCGTCACGTGGCCGCCGCGCAGGTTGTTGAGCTTGCGCAGCTCGTCGGCGCTCACGTTGTGGCTGCGCGCGATCTCGAGCAGCGTCTCGCCCGCGCGCACGGTGTGCGTCTTCCGCGCCGGCACCCGGTCGACCGCGGTCGCCTTCTTGGAGCCGCCGGCCGGCGCATCGAGCACCGGCTGGTCCAGCCGCGACTTGACCGCGATCAACTTCACCGAGGCCGCCTCCTTCGCCACGGTCGCCTCGCTGTCGTCGCCGCTGTCCTTGACCTGCATCCCCGTCGACGACGCGGCGTCCTCGCGGTCGCGGATGCGCAGCCGCGTGCCCAGCTTCACGCCCGGCGTGGTGATGTGGTTCCAGTTCTTGAGCTCGGTCACGGTGACGCCGTACTGGCCGGCGATCGAGCGCAGCGTCTCGCCGCGCTTCACGGTGTGCGTGACGCGCTCGATGGCGACGCTGTTGCCCTCGATCTTGCCCGGCAGACCGATCCTGCGCGGCGGCACGTAGTCGGTGGAGTTGCGCGGGTCCTCTTCGTCGGCGAGCACCTCGGGACGCGGCGCGCGGAAGCTCGCGGGCACGGTGAGCAGCATGCCACGACGCAGGGGCCGGCCGCGGCCCAGGTTGTTCACGCGCGCGAGCTCGGTGGGGTTCACCGAGTACTCGGTCGCGATCATGCGCAGCGTCTCGCCGCGGCGCACGCGGTGGCGCACGGTGAGGTTCACGGTCGGCAGCTCGATGCCGGCCGCGAGGTTCTTCTGGATGAGCTCGCTCTTGCCCTCGGGCACGCGCACGGTGGTGATGCCGTTCGGGCCGCGGAGCATGGCGGTGCGCGCCGAGGGATTCAGCTCGCGCAGCTCGTCGTAGCTGCACTCGGCGAGCTTGGCGATCGAGCGCAGGTCCACCGCACCCTTCATCGCCACCTCGTCGAAGCGCATGGGGTCGTCCATCTCGATGTCGCCGAAGCCGTACTTGACCGGGTCGCGCGAGATCGCGAGCGCGGCCATGAACTGCGGCACGTACTCCTCGGTCTGCTTGGGCAGGCGCAGCTCCCAGTAGTTCGTGGTGCCCTGGGACTGGATGGCGCGCATGACCGTGCCCTCGCCGGCGTTGTACGACGCCAGCGCCAGCGGCCAGTCACCGAAGATGCCGTAGAGGTGCTTGAGGTAGCGGGCGGCGGCCACGGTGGCCTTCTCCGGGTCCTTCCGCTCGTCCACCCACTGGTTCACGTTCAGGCCGAAGAGCTGGGCGCTCGAGCGCATGAACTGCCACGGCCCCACGGCGGCCGCGTACGAGCGCGCGTTGACGTTGAAGCCGCTCTCCACGAACACCAGGTGCACGAGGTCGGGGGGCAGCCCCTCCTTCTGGAGCACGCTGCGGAACAGGTCCATGTAGCGGCCCGACCGCTTGAGCCAGCGCTCGAACGTGCTGCGGCCGGCGCCGGTGAAGAACGCGATGTACTTCAAGACGTCCGCGTTCATCTGCAGCTCGATGTCGTCCACCGCGGGACGGTTGAGGACGTCGTCGCCGGACTCGGATGCCTTGGTGGCCGTGGCGGCGACCGCCGGCGCGTCTGCAGCCGGAGTGGACGCCACCGTGCCCTGCGCCTGTTCGCCAGGCGGCGGTGATTGCGGGTCGATCAGGCGCGGCGCGTAGGCCGAGGTGTCCTTGGCCGCCGGGGCCGGAGTGGCGGCCGCCCCGACGGGGCCCGCGGCTTCGGCAGCATGCGACGACCGCACCGGCATCGCGGCAACCAGCACCGCGGCCAGCAACATGCCTTGGATGCTCGTGCGAAGCGTCATGGTCGGCACCTCCAAGCCCCCTCGAGAACACCGTCTGCACGGACCGCTTGCGTGTTGGCGGCGGTGCTCGGCGCCCGACCTCCCAGCGAACTGGGGGTACCCCCGGGGCCCGGCTCCTGACCGCCAGCAACGTAAGCTGCCCGGCATGCCTTCTGCAACGTAGGCCTATGTCAACTCGCAACCCCGGCGGGCAGCCGGGACCCCCCAAGTGACTGAGCCCCTTGGGTGGTGCCCTGGACGGTTGCACGCCTCGTGCCACAAAGTCTTACATCGTTGACACTTGCAACGCCCTTCGTTAGCTTGCGGCCAGCAGCGACCTTGGCGCATCGCGATGGCCGGTTGTGTGCAGGGGAGGGAACCCCGTGACGAAAAGCATTCCGGCCCCCGCCGATCACTGGGCGATTTCCGCCCGGGCGAGCTCCGGCATCGTGACCGCTGGGGTCACGCTGCCGGGCATCGAGTTGGCGCTGCTCGGGATACCGCCGGGATTCAGCGAGCCCGAGATCCAGACCTGGCTGCGCGACCTGGCCGGTGTCGCGATCGAGACCTCGCGATCGGATCGGCGATCGCGTCCGATCCCGCCGCTGCTGCACCACGCGCTCACCGGGCTGCTGTTTTCCCAGACCGAACTCTGGAGTCATACCGGTCACCCGCTGCCGTTCGCGGCGGTGTTCGTGGACGGGCCGCAGGGTGTCGCGTTCGGTTGGGTGGGTCGCGCGCGCGCCGTGTTGCTCGTGAACGGCGAGCCACACGAGCCGCAGTGGGTCATCGTGCGCGACGAATCGGGTCAAGAGGCGATGAGTGCGTCGCTGCCGAGCGACGCGCACGTGCTGCTCACGCTCGAGTACTGGCCCACGGGCGGCACCAGCACGCCGGCACCGGCATCGATCGACGCCGAGTTCGGACCTGCGCTCGCCGACGGGCCCGCGGCGATCGAGCACGATGCGCCCGAGCGCGAGCTGAACGAGCGCGTCTCCTCGATCGAGGCCGACGACGTGGAGCTGGAGCTGGAAGAGGACGACGTCGCGGAGTCGCCGCTTGCGTCCACGCCGCCGGCTGCTCCTGCCGCGCCCGCTGGGCGCGCGTCGTTGCCCACCGAGCAGCCGGGACTCGCGCCCGATCCCACCGGCATGCGCTTCGCCGACATGGAGGGCTCGCAGTCGCTGCCGTCGACGAAGAATCCGTCCTCGGGCACGTTCGCGATGCCGGGGGTGCCGAAGGCGGCGCCGGCGCCACGACCGGAGCCGACCGAGCGTCACGTCGCCGCGGAGCACGACGAGGCCGAGCCCGCGGCGAGCGAGGACGGCCATCCCGTGGGCCGCTGGCTCCAGAAGCTCATCGGCTTCAAGAAGAGCGCGCCACCCACGCTGCGGAAGCCGCAGCCCGAGCCGCCGGCACCTCCCGCCGCGACCACCGCGGCGCGGCCGCCGGCGTTACATCCTCCGGTCGCGCGTCCCACGCCCCGCGTGGAGCCCGCAGCGCTCGAGCCCGCGCCGCTGCCGTCTCCGGAGATCGACATCGAGGAGCCGCACGCGCTGCCGCCGACGGCCGGCGCGCGCATGCCCGAGTGGATGCCGCCGGTGCCGCCGATGCGCACCGCGACGCCGGGCACGGGGCTCGCGGCCGCCGGGATGAGCGAGATCCTCGGCGCGTCGAAGCCCGCGCCCGGGGCGCCTGCTGCGGGCGCTGGATCGCCCACCGGCAGGCCGCGCGTCGAGAGCCCGACCGCGAAGTCGTCCGCCGCGCCGCCCGCGAAGGGCGCGAAGCGCGGAACCGATGCACCGGGTGCGTCGCCCCATCCCGTTCTCGAGGTGAATCCGCCGGGCGGAGCCGGCGAGCGGCGCGGTCCCATCCACATCGATCACGAGCCCGTGGGCGCGGACACGACGTTCGCGATCCCCAAGCTCCCGCCGCGCGGCGCGGTGACCGGACCCGCGGGCCCGAGCTACCCGGGACGTCCCGTGGGCCGAGCGGTGCCGGATACGCCGGCGGCGAAGCCCACGCCTGCGGATCCGCGCGCGGCGCAAGCTGCGCCGGCAGCGAAGCAGCCCGCTCCCGCAGCACCCCAGGCGAAGCCGGGCGTGCCCGCGGCCAAGCCGCCCGCACCATCGGCTCCGGCGCGACGACAGGGCGAGGTTCCCGAGCCGCCGACCGAGTTCCTCGAGCGCTTCGCTGCTTCGATGCGCACGGCGCCGGGACTCGAGCCCACGCCGGACGCGCCGCCGCCAGCGCCGCCGGCAGCCGCGCCATCAGCCGCGGCCGCGCGCGGCACGCCCGCCTCACCGCCGGCGCCGGTCGAACGGCGAGCGGGGCAGCGTCCCGTCATTCCTCCCGCGGCTCAAGCCCAGCCGCCCGCGGGGCCGCCGCTCCGCCGCTCGCATCCCGAGCTCCCCGCCGAGGCCGCGACACCGATCGCGCCCGCGCGTCCGCGGCCGGAGCCGCGCACGCCGCTCTCGCAGCGCCCGATCGAGACGCCGGTCACGGCACCGGTGTTGCGTGCGCCGAGCGAATCGGCGCCGGTGCAGGTGACGGACGACCGCGAGCTGATGCGCGAGCTGCCGCTCGGCGCCGGCGAGCCGACCGACGAGGTGCCCGAGGGCATGCTGGTCGCGACGCCGGCGAAGGCGAGGCCGCGGCCCCCGCGGCGCGGCGAGTGGCCCGAGCTGGACGCGCTCGATCAAGGACCGCCGCCGCTGTGGCGGCGGCCGTGGGTGGTCGGCCTCTTCGTCGCCGTCATGCTCGGCATCGGCTGGCTCGTCGGGCACTCGCAGGCGCCCGACAACGACGTGCACGCCACGCCGATGACGCGGCTGCTGCGCACGGTGGGCCTGGGCGGCGCGCGCTTCACCGCGAACATCGACACCGATCCGCCCGGCGCCTGGATCGCCGTCGATGGCAAGGACCTCGGCCGGCGCACGCCGAGCACGCTCGAGCTGGTGCCCGGCACGTATGCGCTCACGCTCAGCATGCCGGACCTGGGCGAGGTGAAGGTGGACTTGAAGGGCAGGCGCGGCCAGACGGTGAAGGTGAACGAGGCGCTCCACGGCTCGCTGGACGTGATCGCCTCGGATCCGTCGATCCCGGTGCAGATGTCGCTCGACGGCGCGCCCCAGGGCTACCTGCCCGTGCACGTGGCGAAGCTGCCGCCGGGGCTCCACGAGCTCCAGTTCAGCGGCCCGCGCATGCAGCCGTGGGCGCAGAACGTGAACGTGGGCATCCGCAAGAACACGAAGGTGGTGTCGAAGCCGATGCTGTCGCCGGCGACGGGAGTGGTGCAGGTCCTGGCGCAGATGAACGACGAGAACGGCAGCGCGCCGCTCCCGGGCGCGAGCGTGTACGTGGACGGCGCGCTCTCCGGCACCACGCCGGCCACGATCGAGCTGCCGCGCGGGCCGCACAGCCTGCGCGTCCAGTTCGAGGGCGTGACGGCGCCGATCCAGGTCATCGACCTGCCGGGCGGCAACAAGCGCTTCGCCACGTTCCAGTTCGGCGTCGACACGGACCTGCCGCCGCTCAAGCTGGACGGCGACGTGAAGAAGCTGCTGTCGAAGAAGCCCGCGGTGATCTCCGCGGCGCTCGACGGGCTCGACGCCGACGACCTGCGCGAGGCGTGGCTGCACGTGCTCACGCCCGACGGGCTGTGGAGCCGGTTCGAGATGACGATCGAGTCCGGGCCGCGCGGCGCGGTGCTCACCGCGAACTTCCCCCTGAGCACGTTCAACGGCGAGGAGAAGGCGACGTGGTACCTGAGCGCGGCGACGAAGCAGGGCGACGAGTTCTTCACCGAGGTGCAGAAGTCGACGCGCTGACGCGGCGCTGAAAGCCAGGGCCACACGCTTCCGGCCCCGTCCACGAGGTGGACGGGGCCGGGTCGTTCGTGGGCGCCTCGCGGCACGAGCGCTGCGTCCGGGAGCCTCGCTTGCAAGCGGCACGTCGCGTGCGAGCGCCGCGCGCGATGGGAGCGAGGAGCGCAGTGGTGCTGGCGGTGGCGCTATGGCTCGGGCTCGCGCTGGGCGCGCGCCTGCCGCCCGCGTGGGCGACGGCTGTGCTGCTGCTCGGCGCGCTGCTCGTGGCGCGCCCGCAACCCCTGCCGCGGCTCGATGCGCTGTT
>DATLUU010000045.1:0-5182 GCA_035577885.1 Verrucomicrobiia bacterium | reverse complement strand
GGCACTGGTCACGATGACCAGAAGTGGCCGCGTCTTGATATCGCGGTAAGCGCGGGTCTTCGGACCCGGATACAACAGGAGTTTCAAGTGGCTAGTGGCACCGTGAAGTGGTTCAACGAGGCGAAGGGCTTTGGTTTCATCACCCAGACGGACGGGGGCGAGGACGTGTTCGTCCACTTCTCCGCGATCCAGGGCGACGGCTTCAAGACGCTCGCCGAGGGTGAGGGGCTGGAGTTCGACGTGACCCGCGGCCCGAAGGGGCTGCAGGCGGCGAACGTCCGCAAGGCCTAAGTCGCTCGAGTACCACCTCGCGCCAATCAGGGGCGGCGTCCAGAAGGGACGCCGCCCTTGGCGTTTGCAGGCGTGAGTCGCGTCCGTTGGCGTGCGCCCTCTCCGTCGGCCGCCGCGGCGCTCACGATCGCTTGACGCTCTTCCCCGTGGTCGCGGATGGTCCGTTGATGGACACCGAGACCCAGGTGAAGCTCGCGGTCTATCGCCACTTCGCCGAGACGGGCCGCAGGCCCGAGCCCGGAGTGGTCGCGAGCCGTGCGGGCGTCAGCGTCGATCGCGTGCTCGAGGCCTACCAGGGATTGCGCGCGCAGCGCCTGCTCGCGCTCGAGTCGGACGGCGCGTCGATCCGCATGGCCCCGCCGTTCTCGGGCGTCGAGACGCAGCACCGGGTCGAGGCCGGGGGCGTGAGTTACTTCGCCAACTGCGCGTGGGACGCGCTCGGCATCCCCGCCGCACTTCAAGTGCCCGGCGTCGTCCACTCGCGCTGCGAGCAGTCGCGCGAGCCGCTCGTGCTCGACGTCGGCCTCGGCGGGCCCGCACCGTCCGGGTGGCTCTTCCACTGCCTCGTTCCCGCGGCGAAGTGGTGGGACGACATCGTATTCACCTGAGCGAACATGGTGTTCTTCCGGTCGGAAGACCTCGCCCGCACGTGGTGCGCTTCACGAAACGTGCCGCTGCGACCGCTCGTGCGGCTCGATCAGCTGTGGGCGCTCGCGACCACCTGGTATTCGACCCGCCTCGAGGAGCACTCCCGCCGCCCGAAGCCCGAAGAGATGCGCGGCATCTTCGCGGGCCTCGGGCTCGACGGCGAGTTCTGGGACCCCAAGTCGGACCGGTTCGGCTGAGCACTGGGATGCTCACGATCGCCCTCGCTTGTCTCGCGGTGTCGCCGATCTGCCCGGGCCTGCCTCCGCCGAATCTGGACATGCCCTCTGGGAATGATGGGCTGCGTGCGGTACAACTTCCCATCTCCCCGCGACGCACGCGCGCTCGCCGCACCCTGTTCCGGAACCAGCCCCATGCCCCGCGGCCGCGGCTACACGAAAGTGGACCTGCGCCACCTGCTCGAAGACCTGCGGGACGCCTATCCCGGCGGGCTCGAGGAGACGATCCTCACCGAGTTGGTCGCCAACTCGCTCGATGCCGGCGCGAGCGTGATCCGCGTGTTCGCCGACCCGGCCGCGACCACGTTCCGGCTGGAGGATGACGGCCGCGGCATGGTGTGGAAGGAGTTGAAGCAGTTCCACAACCTGGCCGCGAGCACGAAGGTTCGCGGCGCGGGCATCGGCTTCGCCGGCGTCGGCATCAAGCTGGCGCTCCTCGCCGCGCGCGAGGTGGTGACCGAGTCGCGCCGCGGCAAGTCACACGCCGCGTCGCGCTGGCATCTCGCCTCGTCCGAGGTCGCGCCGTACGAGCCCGTCACGCCACCGGGCTTCGTCGGCGAGCACGGCACCGCGGTGCTGCTGCACCTGAATCACGGCCTGTCGCCGCTCGTGGACGCCGGCTACATCGAGCACGTGATCCGGAGCCACTTTCAGCCGCTCGTGGACCCATCGCTCGCCGCCGCAATCGCGCCGCTCTATCCGCGCGGCGTGCGCTTCGAGGTGAACGGGCGGCCGCTCGATCCCGTGCGCGCGCCGGCCGCGGAACGCGCACCGCTCGAAGTGCGCATCGAGCGCCAGCGGAAGGCGTCGGGCCTGGGCCACATCGAGCGCCACGCACAGCCGGTGGCCGAGTCGCTGCGCGGCATCGCCATCAGCACGTATGGAAAGGTCATCCGGCGCGGCTGGGACTGGCTCGGCATCCTGCCCGCCGCACCCGAGCGCATCACCGGCATCCTCGAGGTGCCCTCGCTCTCGCAGGCGTTGACGCTCAACAAGGGCGACTTCGTGCGCACCGGGCCGCGTGGCGCGCTCTACCTCTCCTATCGTCGGGCGATCCAGGAGGCCGTGCAGGCGCAGCTCACGCGCTGGGGCGACGCGCGCGACCTGGCGCAGGACACGCGCCGCAAGGCGGCGCGACCCCTGGAGCGCGACCTCGAGCGCGTGCTGGATGGCTTGACGGACGAGTTCCCGCTCCTCGCATCGCTCGTGGAGCGCCAGCGCGGCGGGCAGCGGCGGATCGAGCTGAAGCGGCGGGCGTACGGAGCGCTCTCCACGGACGACGCGGGCGAGCCGGCGCTCATGACCGGCGGAAGCTCGATCGCCGCCGCCGAGCTGGCGGCGGAGCTGGCCGTGGACACGTCGGTCGCCGCGGCCGTGGCGACGCTGGAGTACGAGGGCGGGCTCGTGGCGCCGGAAGCGGCGCTGCCCGCGGAGCCGCCCGCGGCCACGCTGACGCCGCCGGCGCCCGAGGAGCCGGGCGAACGCGATGCCGCCTCCGACGCGCACGCGACCGACGCGAACGGCGGCGGCCTGCGCGCCGCCGGCACCGCGCGCGGCCAGCGCTACGGGCTCTCGCTCCAGTTCGAGGCGCGCCCCGGCGATCCCGAGCTGGCGCGCCTGATCGAGAACACGGTGTGGATCAACACCGACCACGCTGCATACCAGCGCGCCGAGGCCACGCGCTCGACCAGTTATCACATCGCCGTGGCCGTGGCGCTCGCGCTGGCGCCGCTCGCGACCGGCGGCGCCGGCGTCCAGCAATTCCTCACGGCGTTCCTTGCCCAGTGGGGCGAGTCCGTGCGCGCGGACAAGAAGGGAAAGGCGGCGAGGCGGCGCGGGAGGTAGCGGGCACGGTGCTACAGCGGCAGGGACTCCAACGCGCCCGACACCGCATCGCAGGCCTCGATCACCGACGCCAGCAACCTCTCGTCGACGGAGAGATCCCCTTCGTACTCGCTCCGATTTCGGACGTTGTGCGCGTGGTCGAGCACCCGCCAGACCTCAGGACCGAGCCCCAGTGTGTGCGGCAGCACCTGGAACACGGCATATCGCTTGGACGAGCGATACCCAGCACGCCTCAAGGCGGCGAGGCAGAGTGCATGGGCGGCGTTGTACGCAAGGTCGAACCGGCCCGCCAGCGAGTTCACCGTGCGGCGCGCGTCGGCGAGTCGCGCCTGGCCCGATTGGATCAGCCCAAGATACTCCGCCTTGTCTGGCGGTTCCTTCGCGAGCGGCCCGCCTGGCCCGCACAACGCGTCAAGCGGGGAGGTCAGCTTCCCCACCGATCAGCCAGAGCTTGGGCTGCTCGAGGATGCGAATCATGAAGGAATTCCGGCTCTTCACGCGGGCTCGGAACTCGTCGGCCGAGTAGATCGTGGGGGCGATCTTGCGGCCCAGCTTTGCGGCGACCGCCTCGAGCAATGCGAAGAGCTCCGAGTACGAAACCCGATCGCTGACAACGAGCACATCGATGTCGCTCGTGGCGGTGTCGAGTCCCTTGGCGATCGAGCCATACACGAATGCCGCGGCGATGTCGTAGGCGATGGGCCGGAGCGCCGCGCGAAGGACGTCGGTGAGTCCGAACGTCTTGCGAGCAAGCCCCCGGAGTTCCTCGTAGAGAGGCGACCCGGTGTTTGCCTGGTAGTGCTTCTGCTTCCCGACCCGAGTCGTGGTCACGAGTCCGGCGGCTTCCAGGCGAGCGAGTTCGCGCTGCACGGCCCCCGTTCCCGACTGAGCCAACCCGATGATCTCGTTGGCGTAGAAGGACCGGTCGGGGCTCCCGAAGAGCACGCCGAGCACTCGCTGCTGGACCTTTGAGAAGAGCGCATCCGCCACACCCGCGGCCTGCTGGGAGCGGGGCGTTCGCTTTGGGCGAGGCTTCATTCCCATATTGGGTATGTTAGACCCCAATCTGGGTATGGTCAAGACAAGCCCGTCCAGCCCCTCTCGAAGCCGCCTGCATGCGAGACGGGGGGCGACCGCGGTCGGGCATGCCGCGCGCAACTGAGTGGCTACGCCGCCCTCGCCTCGCCCTCGCCGCCCACGACGCTCTTCAGCGCTTCCAGGCACTCGCCGCTGAATCCCTTGTCGGCGTCGCGGTCCATGATCGAGAACACCTCGGGCTGGCTGAGCGCGTGCCGGTAGGGCCGCACCGTGGAGAGCGCGTCGTAGACGTCCGCCACCGCCAGCACGCGCGAGAGCTCCGGGAGCTGGTCGGCCTCGAGCCCGCGGCAGTAGCCGCTGCCGTCCATGCGCTCATGGTGCGCCGCACTCGCGAACGCCAGCCACTCGAACCCCTTCACGTGCTCGAGGATCCGCTCGGTGTAGAGCGCGTGCATGCGCATGATCTCCCACTCGGGCGGCTCCAGCGCCCCGGGCTTGTCCAGGATGCTGTTCGGCACCGAGAGCTTGCCGATGTCGTGCAGCAGCCCCGCCGAGCGCGTCTCCTCGACCAACTCCTGGCTCCAGCCGAGCTCGCGCGCCACCGCCACCGCCACCTCGGCCACGCGCGCCGAGTGGGCACCCGTGTAGGGCGACTTGGCGTCCACGATGCCGGCGAACACCTGCGCCACGCGCTTGAGCGTCGTCTGCCCGGCGAGCACCGACGCCTGCCCCGGCTCCGAACGCGACACCTCGGCGCGGAGCTGGCGCGTGGTCATGGCGGCCCAACGCGCGAGCTGCGATTCGAGCCCGCGGCAGGCCTCGACCACGGTGGGATCGAACCACTTCCCCGACCGGCGCCGGACCAGCGCCAGCCCGGCGGCAGGCCCGCCCTCGGCGGCGAACACTTCCAATATCTGCGAGAGCCCCAGCACGCGCGCGGCGATCGGGATCTGGTCGCCCTTCAAGCCCCGCGGATGGCCGTGGCCGTCCCAGTGTTCTTCCAGCGTGCGCACGGCCTCGGCCACGCCGGCGCCGAAGCTCAGCTGCCGCACGATCTCGGCGCCGCGGTCACAACGGATCTGCACCAGCCGCGTGACCGCGGCGCCGAGATCGTGCGGCAGCTG
>DATLUU010000044.1:0-10986 GCA_035577885.1 Verrucomicrobiia bacterium | reverse complement strand
CGGTGTTCGTGGACGGCGGCTCGATGATCGCGCCGCGCGGCGGCTACTTCTCGGCCGACGGGCACTGGGCGGTGGAGAACGAGGGCGTGACGCCGGACGTGGACGTGGAGAACTGGCCCAAGGACCTGGTCGCGGGCCACGACCGCCAGCTCGAGCGCGCGGTCGAGGTGGCGATGAAGCAGCTCGAGGAGAAGCCGGTGACGCGGATGATGAAGGAGCCGCCGCCGCCGACGTGGGGCAGGCGCGCGAGCGAGCTGTCGATGAAGTGAGGCGGCCGCCGTGCCCGTGGAGACCGAGCTCATCACCGGGGCTGCCGCCGAGCGGCAGCTCCGGAGTTTCATCGCCAAGTTCTCGCCCGCGGACCAGAAGCTGATCCGCGCCGCGCGCGCGGCGTTGCGCCGGCGGCTGCCCACCGCGCACGAGCTGGCCTACGACAACTACAACTTCTTCGTCATCGGCTACTCGCCCACCGAGCGGCCGTCCGACGGGATCCTCTCCATCGCCGCGCGCGCGAACCGCGTCGCGATCTGCCTGTTCTGGGGCGCGAAGCTCCCCGACCCGAAGCGGCTGCTCGTCGGGTCCGGGAAACAGGTCCGGTTCCTGAGGCTCGAGTCGGCGGCCACGCTCGCCCACCCCGACGTCGAGGCACTGCTCGCCGCCGCGGTCGCGCACTCGAAGGTGCCGTTCCCCACGAGGGGCCGCGGCCGGTTGGTCATCCGCGCGGTGTCGGCGAAGCAGCGCCCGCGGCAGAGAACGCTGGCCGGCGGCTCGAAGGTGTCCGGCCGGAAGCAGCGTCCGGTCACCGCCGGTAGGACCATCCGATCGTCAGCGCGGTGATGTAGTCGTTCTCGCTCGCGCCCTCCGGCTACACCTGTTCGTGGCAGGACTTGCACTGCGCGCGCTGCGTCCGGGGATCGCCGTTCTGCATCGTGTGGCACTCGGAGCACTCGAGGCCGGCCTTGCGGTGGGCGACGTGCGAGAAGGTTCCGATCCCGCTGGGCACCGTGTGCTGCATGGGATCGGCGTGGCACGAGGTGCAATCGGACGGGCGCCGCACCGCACGGTCGTGGTGGCAGCTCAGGCAGCCCTCGTCGCCGAAGCGCACCACCTCGCTCGCCGGCCGCTCGTTGTGCGGGCGGTGGCACTCGGCGCAGGCGAGCTTCGCGCCCACGACGTGCGGCTCGTGATGGAACGACCGCTCCCGCCAGGTCCCCGACTGCTGCTCGATCCCCTGATGACAGGCGATGCACTCCTTCGCCCCCGCGGCGACCTCCTTCCACGGTGCCGGGAGCGCCGCGAGCCCGGCGCGCGCGCGCGCGGCGTTCATCTGCGTGCGCGCGCGGTCGAGGAGCGCGTACGAGTAGTTGACGTTGTGGACGCCGTGCCCCTCGGAGACGAGCCGCAGGTTGTGCACGGCATCGTCCCAGTCCTGCGACGGCGGGGACGCCACCGCGGACGCCGTGGACTGCATCTGCGCCTGGAGCGCGGCGACGCGCTGGTCGATCCCCTGTTTCCACGCGCCGAGCACCCGGTCGTAGCCCTCGCCGTGACACGACAGGCAGGACACGGCGCCCGCGCGCCAGGTCACCGCGCTGTGGGAGGCGAACATCACCTGGGGCGGCGAGACATCCTCGTTGTGGCAGCCGCCGCACGTGACGCCGGCCGTGTACATGGGCCCCGGCATCGGCGGCAGCCCGCGACCGCCGACGCCGGCGTAGAGGTCCCGCTGGGCGTCGTGGCCCGCGCCGTGGCACGTCGAGCACTCGCCCCGCGGTGGGTGCATGGCGGTCGCCATCGCGGTCTTCCCGTGCTCGATCTGCAGGTGGCAGGTGACGCAGTCCACCTTGTGCTCCACCGTGTGCACGTGGTGGAGCTTCCCGCCGTCGGCGTAGTGCTCGAGGGCCGCCGGGTCGTTGTGGCAGGAGAGGCAGCGCTCGCGCTGCACCTCGCCCGTCCCCTGGGTGACGCGGCCGTGGCAGAGCTTGCAGTCCAGTCCCTGGCGCGCGACCAGACGATGGTCGAAGCGCGTGCCGGCCGCGGTGCGCACGAGCCGGTCGGGGATCTCGTGGCAGATCATGCAGCGGCCGCTGCCCTGGTTCGGCGCCTGGTCCTTCATGTGGCACAGCGCACAGTTGGCGACGACGACGCTGATGTGCTGGTCCTTGGTCGGCTGCCCGTGACACGAGGTGCAGCGGAGCTTCAGCCCGTCGCGCGGCTCGCCGAGGTGGATCCTGTGGTCGAAGCGCGCCGCGCCGAAGGCGGCCGAGCCCTCGAGCAACCGGCGCTCGTGGCAGCGCAGGCACGCGGCGTCCGCGACCTCGGCCCACGGCTTCGTCCCCCAGGTCACGGTGACGTACTTCACCACCATGTTCAACGCCTCGACCTTCTTCCGCAGCTCCGAGCCCACCCCCGGCGCGATGTGGCACTCGACACAGGCGACGTTCTTGTGCGCCGAGTGTTTCCAGGTGTTGTAGTAGGGCTTCATGATGTGGCAGGTGTAGCCACAGAAGCTGGGCGTGGACGTGAGCTGGATCGCGAACACGGCCGAGACGAGCCCGAACGCGGCGACGAAGCCGAGCACGATCGCCACCGAGCGCAGCGGCAGCGGCGTGCCGGGCTTCCAGCCCAGCTTCGCGCGCAGCGGCGCCAGCAGCGCGCGCAGCTTCTCGAGCAGCGCGCTCATCCGGCCGAGCTCCTGCGGCGCCAGCGGTCGAGCACCACGAGCAGCAGGCCCGCGAACAGCCAGTAGACGATCAGCATCAACCAGCGCTCGGAGACGAGTCCCATCTTCTGCCCCACGCTGTCCCGCACCTCGTCACCGATCGCGTGCGCCTGGTGGGCCGCCTCGTGGACCGGGGCGAGCGCCACCGAGTGTGCGGCGGGCCGGGCGCTGGCGAGGCTCCGGCGCGCATCGTCGAGCCGCGCGTGGTAGTCCTCGGTCGGCACCGGGATCGCGTCCGCCTTCGCCACCAGCGCCGCCGCGACATCGATCGCCTCGGCCGCGGCGCGGTACTCGTCGCGCATCGCGCGTCCCAGCGAATCCTCCCTCGAGCCCGAGCGATGGCAGCGGACGCAGGACGTGACCAGCGAGTCCGGCGTCTGGGCATGTATGGCGTGCGAGCCGTGGCAGCCGGCGCACTGCGGTGCGTCGGGCCGCGCGTCGGTCGCGGCGTGGCCGCCGGTCTCCAGGTACCGGCGCTCGGCGCCGTGGCACTGGCCGCAGACCTTGCCCACGTCGCCTGCTGCCGTCGGCGCCGAGCCGTGGACCCCGTGGCACCCGGTGCAGCCGGGCGACTTCCCGCCCGCGCTCCGCGCCCCGTGAACGCTGGCGCGCCACTGCGCCATCACGTCCGCACCCGTCCCGCCCGCGGCCGGCGCGCCGTGGCAGCGCGCGCACACCTGGTCGCGGTTCGCACGGTGGGTGAGGCTCCGCGGATCGGAGGCGGGCAGCGATTCGTGCGCGCCGTGGCAGTCGATGCACGTCGCCGCGTGCGCGTCGTTCTGGCTCGCGCGCCGGCCGTGCTCGCTCGTCCGGTAGAGCGCCTCCTCGTCCACGGGGAGGCCATAGGGGCCCATCTTCTGCGGGTCGCTGTGGCAGCTGCCGCAGAGGGCCGCGACCGCGGCGCGCGACGGGCGTGCGGTCATGCCGGCATGGGCGGCGGCCTGCTCGGCTTGGGTGTCCGAGCCACGGTGGCAGGAGACGCAGCGCACGCCCTCGCGCGCGTGCAGGCCGCGCGCGAAGTCCGCGCGCTCGCGCGGATGGCAGACACCGCAGCGGCCCGAAGCCACGTGCGCGGCGTCCAGCTCCTCGGCGCGCGGCAGCGGCACCGGCCCCTCGCGCGCGAGGCGCGCCGCCCCCGGCCCGACGGCGCGCGTGGGCGCGGGTGAGGTCGCGGGTGAGGTCGCGGCGGGCGCCGGCGGTGCGGCCGCGCCGTGGCCCTGCCGCGGCACCACGGCGGCGATCAGCGCCGCGAGCGCGACGAAGCGAACGAGCCGGCTCATCGGCCACGCTCGAGGTAGAGGCCGGCGACGGTCAACAGCATCCAGAGGACGCCTAGCCCTAAGCCCAGCGGACGCACGAGCGCGTCGCGGCGATCGTCGCCCCGGACCAGGAACGGCAGGAAGAAGACGACCAGCGTCGAGGCCACGAACAGCGCCGCCATCGGCCACCACAGGAGCGGCAGCCGGTCGCGGACGAGCGCGGGCACGATCAGGTACCAGGGCGCGGTGACTCCCTTCGGCGTCACCGCCGGATCGGCCGCGCGCAGGAACGGCAGCGGCAGCGCCACCGCGAGCGTCGTGAGCACGCCGATGACGAGCACGAACAGCAGCACGACCGAGAAGAAGTGGTCGCGCGAGGTGGTGACGCCGCCCGCATGGCTCACCGTGGTCAGCCCCACGCGGCGGAGGGTCGCGAACGTGAGGAAGAAGAGCGCCATGAACAACCCCGGCAGCACCATGGTGTGGAGCACGTGAAAGCGCAGCAGCACCACCTCGTTCACCGCGGCGCCGCCGCCGATCCACGTCAGCACGGGCCCCACGAGCGGGAGCCCGGCGACGGTCTCGAGCCCGCGCGTCACGCTCCAGTAGCCGGACTGGGTCCACGGCAGCAACCGGCCGGTGAAGTCGAGCTGCACGACGACCCAGCCCATCGCCACCATGCTCCACCACAGGATCTCGCGCGGCGCGCGGTAGAGGCCTTCGAGGAAGAAGCGCGCGAGGCGCGCGACGACGGCGGCCAGCAGCAGCCAGGCGCCCCAGGCGTGCACCTGGCGCACCCACCAGCCGATCGGCACGTCGCGGGCGATGGCGCGCGTGCTCGCGTAGGCCGCCTCCGGCGTGGGCTGGTAGTAGCACGCGAGCAGCACGCCGGTGACGGTCATGACGCCGAAGAGCACCGTGGTGGCGAAGCCCAGCACGCGCGGCCAGCGCAGGTACGACGACACCGGCCGGCTCGCGACCTGGCGCAGCAGCTCGCGGAGCGGCAGCCGGGTGTCGAGCGGCGTGTAGACGAAGCCGAAGTGCGACAGGAACGAGAACAGCTCGGAGAGCTGCAGCCGGCGCTCGAACCACTCGATCAGGCCCGACCGCGCAGGCGTCGGGCGGGGATCGTCGTCCGCGCTCATAGGTGCACCCACACCTCTCCCGCCCGCACCGAGACCGTGTGCGTCTCGAGCGGGCGCGTGGCGGGACCGCGGATCACGGCCCCGGACAGGTTCCAGCGATCGCCATGGCACGGGCACGCCCACGCATGCTCGCTCCGCTCCCACCTCAGCGTGCAGCGCAGGTGCGTGCACAAGGCGGAGACCGACACGAGCCGGCTCTCGTCCACGCGCACGACGTAGAACGGACGCGCGTCGCGCTGCACGAGCCGCGCCTCGCCGAGCAGCAGCGAGTCGAGCGGCGCGACGTCGACCCACTCCTCTCCCGGGAGCGCCGCCAGCTCGCGCGGCCGCAGGTAGAGCGAGACCGCCAGGATCACCGCCACGCCCGAGACGGCGAGCAGCGCCCGGCTCGCCCACGTCCACAGCGTCTTCGCGTTCAGCACGCTCATCGTTTCACTCCCGGGGCGTGCGGCATCGGCCCCATGGACGGGTCGTGGCACTGGATGCAGAGGTCGCGCTGCGCGTCGCGGATCAGCAGGCCCTCGTACTTCGCGGCATGCGGTGGGTGACAGCTCGTGCACGTGAGCGGCCGGCCGCTCGGATCGGGCCGGTCGCTGCTCGTCTTGTGGTAGTGCTTGCTCATGTCCGCGTGGCACTTCCGGCACTGGTCCTCGATCGAGCGCTCCTTCATGAGCCGCGGTCCGTCGGAGCCGTGCGGGTCGTGGCAGGTGACGCAGCCCTTCTGCATCGCGGGATGGATCACCGGCCCCTCGAAGCCCTTCCGGTCGTGGCAGTTGAAGCAGAGCTGGTCGCCGACCGCGTTCAGGTCCGGCGTGCCCACGCCGCCGTGCGCGCCGTGGCAGTTGAGGCACTGGCGGTTGCCGGTGACCGGCGGATGCGTGTTCTTCCGCCCCGCCCAGCCGCCGCGGTCGTGGCAGGTGATGCACAGGTCGGAGCCGGTCTTGACGAGCTGCGCCGCGCCCTTCTGCACGTGGCACGACGTGCACTCGCCACGCGCGAACGGCAGGTGCTTGGCGGGCAGCAGCAGCCCGACCTGGCCCTTCGGCTGCACGTGCGGGTCGTGGCAGCTCGTGCACGCAGCCTTTTCGATGTCCATGCCGGGATGCCTGGCGACGATCTCGGCCTTCTTGGCGGAGTGACACGACAGGCACAGCGACGCGCCCGCGCGCCGCGTCATCCCGGCGTTCTCGGAGCCGTGGCTCGCGTGGCAGGTCAGGCACTGGCCGCGCGCCACCGGGGGGTGCGCGTCCTGGCTCGCCATCTTCTTCATCCAGTCCGCGTGGCAGCTGGTGCACAGATCGCCCGCCTTCTTGCGCAGCAGCCCGAGGCCCGGGCCGCGGTGGGGCTCGTGGCAGGTCGAGCACTCGCCCTTCTCGACCGGCGGGTGACCGTGCGCGAGGTTCGCCTCCCGGGTGACGTCGGCGTGGCACTGCATGCACAGCTGGTCCGGGGCCTTCACCAGCAGGCCCGCCTGCGACGAGCTGTGCGGCGTGTGGCAGCTCGTGCACTTGCCCTTCGTGACCGGGTCGTGGACGTGCTCATCGGCGGTGCGGGCCTTGGCGCTGTCGTGGCACTTGCCGCAGAGCTGGTCGGACGAGGCGACGAGGTTCAGCGACGTGGGCGTGCCGGGCCCGTGGCACTTCCTGCAGTCGCCGTCGCCGAAGCCCGGATGGCTGTGCGCGGGGATCAGCGCCGTGGCCTTGGAGGCGTGAGCGACGTGGCAGCTCAGGCACTCGGCCGAGCGCACGTCGGCGCCGCGGTGCGCGTCCTTCATCGATTGCTTGGATGCATCGTGGCAGTCGAGGCAGAGCCCCGGTGTGGCCTTGGCGAGCGCCGGCGCCTGGGGCCCGCCGTGCGCATCGTGGCAGGCGAGGCAGTTGCCCTCCGCCACCGGGCCATGGACGTGGTCGCCTTCCTTCCCCACGTCCCCGTGGCACTTCGCGCACAGCTCCTTCACGCTCGACTTCAAGAGCTTGCCCTGCGCCGCGCCGTGCGGCTCGTGGCAGGCGCCGCACTGGCCGCGGCCGGCGACCGTGTGCACGCCGGCGCTCGCGAGCTTCTTCGCGATCGGGGCGTGGCACTTGCCACAGAGCTCCACGGCCGGGCGCTTGAGCAGCGCGCTGGTGTCGCCGCCGTGCGCGTCATGGCAGGTCAGGCAGCGGCCTGCCTTGGCCTCCGGGTGCACACTCGCGCGCCGCAGCTCGTTCGCGACCTCGCCGTGACAGCTGTTGCAGAGCGCCGCGGAATCGGCGAGCGCCAGTGCCGGCCGGGGCGACTGGTGCGGATCGTGGCAGGCGGTGCAGTTGCCGGCGGCGAACGGCGAGTGGCGCTCGCGGCCCGCGAGCGGCTTGTTGACGTCGCCATGGCACGAGAGGCACTGCGTGCGCTGGTCCTGGCGCAGGAGCGCGGTCTCGGTGCTGGCGTGCGGGGCGTGGCAGCGCAGGCAGTCGAGCTTCCCGACCGGAGCGTGCACGCCCTTGCCCCCCGAGACGCGCTTGCCGATATCGGCGTGGCACTTGAGGCACATCGAGCCGTCCGGCGTGGTGGCGAGCGCGGCGTTGGCGGAGCCGTGGGAGTCGTGGCAGGCGCCGCACTGTCCGTCGGCGAACGCCTTGTGCACCACCGGCGACTTCAACTCGGCGGCGAGCTGCGGGTGGCAGCTCCCACACAGCTCCGCGGGCTTGGATTTGAGCAGTGCCCCGGCGCTCGTGCCGCGGTGCGCATCGTGGCAGCTCAGGCAGTCGCCCTTCTTCATGGGATCGTGCGGATGGGCGCGCGACTCGGCGCCGGCGAGCGGCGCATGGCACTTGAGGCAGAGCTGCTGTGCGGGCATCACCAGCTGCGCCGTGGGCTTGCCCGCGGCCATGACGTGGCAGTCCCCGCAGCGGCCCTTCGCCACCGGCTCGTGCGAGGTGGCGCGCATGAGCTTCTCCGCGGCACTCGCGTGTGGAGCGTGGCAGTCGAGGCACTCGAGCCCGCCGCGACCCACGTTCGCGTGCTTCGCCTCCATCTCCCCCGCGGCGTGGCAGCCCGCGCACAGCGCGTCGCCGCTGGCCTTGAGGAGGGCGGAGAGCTTCCCTTCGTGGGCGACGTGGCAGGACGAGCAGTCGCCGCTCTGGAACGGCCCGTGAACGTGCGCGAGCTTCGACTCCTCGCGCGAGCGCGTGTGGCAGACGAAGCACGACGCCTCCGGCGTGCCGTCGCGCACGAGATGGGGCCGGTCGCTGGCGTGCGGGTCGTGGCAGGCGAGGCAATCGCCGCGCTCGTAGGCCGGGTGGCGGTGAGCGCCCGCCGCCGCGACCGCGAGCGGGTGGCAGCTCACGCACAGCTGCTCGGGCGGGAGCTTCAGCACCAGCCGCTGCGAGAACCCGTGGCTCAGGTGGCAGGCGGCGCAGTCGTCCTTCGCCACCGGCTTGTGCACCACCTTCTTCGCGAACGCCGCACGCGAGCCGGCGTGGCAGTCGTAGCAGCTCCG
Source organism: Verrucomicrobiia bacterium (assembly GCA_035577885.1). Taxonomy (GTDB): domain Bacteria; phylum Eisenbacteria; class RBG-16-71-46; order RBG-16-71-46; family RBG-16-71-46; genus JAIOPA01. The sequence continues at coordinate 2,385 of DATLUU010000044.1, read as the reverse complement.
CACCGGACCCTTCGGCTTCTGGATGCCGGTGCCGGCCGACGGCTTGGCCGGCGCCGTGGCGATCATCACCAGGCGCGGCAGGCGCGCCGCGTGGGTCGCGGCCAGCGCCACGATCGGCAGCGCCAGCAGCAGTGCGCCGAGCACGCGCGCCAGGCGGCCGCGTCCTCTCACCGCTTCTCCTGCTCCATGAGCTTGATCGCGAGCGTGTCACGGCTCGCGACCGGCGTGTGGTTCTCGAACGTCGCGCGCACGGCGAGGAACGCGAGCAGCGAGCGCTGGCCGAAGTGCGGTGCCATGTTGAGGAACGCCCACGAGGTGTCCTGCGGCACGCCGTTCTTCCGCACCACGAGGCGCCACGCGGGGTTGTTGGGCTCCTGGCTGCGCGAGGTGATCTTCCCGGTCTTGAGATCCATGGTGAAGTCCGGGACGAAGCGGATCACCGTGCCCGTGTACTCCGTGTCCCCGATCCGGAACTCCTTTCCCAACGCGGCGTCGACGTGGTCGTGGAAATCCGGGAACACGCGGTGGAAGATGTGCAGGTCCACCGTCTTCATCTTGAGCTTCGCCGCGGCCGGCGGGCCCGCGGAGCCGGCCGGCGGGCTCGACGACGGCGCCTGGGCCGCGAGCGCTGCGCCCGCGACGAGTCCGGCGAGCAAGCTGGCGGTGATGGCACTGCGGAGCCGCGTCGAGGTGGTCACGGTTTCGCCTCCCGGATCGTCGTGGAATCGCCGTCGCCGGGGATGCGCATCCCCTGCACCAGCTCGGTCATCGTGTGCAGCGCGAGCCGGTCCGCGTCGCTCTCGTGGCCCCAACCGAACACGGTCTCGCGGTCGTCCCCGTTCCGGTAGCGCTGGTCGGCCCAGCGCACGCGCCCGCTCTCCCCGTCGATCAACCGCAGTGCGATCCCCACCGAGGGCACCTCGCCATCGGGCGTGCGCACGTGCCCGAACTCGAGCGCGCTCCCGGTGAGGAGCCAGCGCGCTCCGAGCTGGGTGGAGAGCTTCTGGATCTGTTCGCGCGACAACATTCCCGTGGAGCGGACGCGCGCGTCCGAGAGCGCCATGTCCACCGTGCCCGGCTCCACCACATCGTAGGTGCCGGCCTGTACCAGCACGGTGAACAGCACGCGCGTCATGCGGTCGGCGGCACCGCTCTGTCCCGAGAGATCCTCGAGCGGCAGCACCGCCACCTTGGGGTGGGGCCCGGGAGCGGGCACCACCACGCCATGCGGCGGCTTCTGCCCCGCGCATCCGAGCGCGGTGGCGAGGAGCGGGGCGAGCAGCAGGCGGGGTGCGGCACGCGGCAGGGGGCCCATGGTCAGAACGCCTTCTTCCGGAGCTCGTCCACGGCCCGCTGGCAGGCGGCCTCCGTGACGCGACCGTACGTGCGTTCACCGGCGCCGCCCACGATCGGCATGCGACCCTTCCCCGACTCGGTCACCGAGATGCGCCAGACGATGTTGCCGGTCGCCGTGTCCACCATCTCGGCGTCGAAGCCGATGACGGGATACATGTCGGTGCCGGAGCCGCGCGAGGCATACTCGGTCACCGCACCGCGGATGACCGCGGTCGCCTCGAGCTTCGTGGCCGCATCGCGCAGCTTGGCCGGGTCGATCTGGCCGCTCGCGTCCGGCAGCGCGCCGGCGCGGTCCAGCTCGCCCAGGAGCTGCGCCGGGTCGATCAACTGGAAGCGGTCGGCGATCACCAGCTCGGTCGTGAACGCCCGCGTGATGCGCGCTCCGGCGTAGGGGTCACCGCTCAGGTTCGCGAACGGCACCACCACCACCTTCTTGTAGAGCGTCATGTCCGCCTGGGGATTGACGAACACGCGCATGGGCGCGGCGCAGCCCACCACGGCGAGGAGGCCCAGGCTCGCGGCCATGAGCCGCATCCGGTCGCGGCCGCGCGCGCTCACCGTCCGAAGCTCCAGGTGAGGACGCCATCCATCTGTCGCGTCTCGCGCGCATGCCCCGGGTCCGCGACCGTGAACCCGGCGCTCACCGCGACGCGGCGGCTCACCGTCAGCTGGGCGCGCGCGCTCGCGATCTCGCGCCCGGTGAGCTGGGCGCTCCCGGTGCTGGTGACGTTCTGCGAGCTGTGGGACCAGGTGGCGAGGACCGAGATGGACGCCCGCGGCGCATAGTGGCCGAGCACGCTCTGGGTCGTGACCCGCTGGCGGTCGTTGGGCATCAGGCCAGTGGACGCGAAGCTGCCCGTGAAGTCCATCCCCGGCATGGGCCGCCAAGTGAGATCGACTCCGCGCGTCGTCGAGGCCGCATTCGCGTGCAGGAACCGCGGTCCGACGCGGAAGCTCCGCAGGCCCACCGACGCGGTGAAACTCCGGAGCGGGATCAGGTTCAGGCGCAGGTTCCAGGTGCTGGAGGTC
>DATLUU010000043.1:0-4685 GCA_035577885.1 Verrucomicrobiia bacterium | reverse complement strand
GCGAACCCGGCCAGGTCGCCGACGACACCTCCGCCCAGGGCCACGACGGCGCCGCGGCGATCGAGCCGGGCCGCGGCGAAGGCGTCCCAGAGGCGCGACAGCACCGCCGCGCGCTTCGCCGCCTCACCGCGCGGCACGCGTACGGTGCGCGCCGCGATCCCGGCGCTCCGGAGCGATCGCAGTGCGGCGCCTCCATGCAGCGCGCCGACGCGGGCGTCAGTGACGAGCACCGCCTGGCGGGCGCCCGTCGTCTCGCGCACGAACGCCCCGAGCCGCGCGAGCCCCCCGCGCGCGATCCGGATGCGCGAGCGCGAGCGCACCGGCGCGAACTCGAGCAGCAGCTCCTCCCCACCCCGCGGCATCGCAGCAGCATACACGACGCTCCGCCCCACCCGAGTCGACGCTGGCCGTCGCGGCTGTCGCAGCAGCGCCTCGCTTATCGCCGCCACCGGTCATCCGTCGCTCGGTGCCGCCGCCGACGGACCGTCAGGTACTTCTGCGATCACCTGCGATTCACGCGTGGCGCGGGGGCAGGGATCTTCGCCTTCGGCGAAGACCCCCGCGCCACGCCGACAGGCTCGCGGCTGAGTCAACTCCCAGCCGTCCAGGACAGCACCCTATGGCAGCGCACGGTGACGACGGGTCGTTGCAGTCATGGAAGCTCGAAAGGTGCGGTACCGGCTTCGAGTGTGCGCACCTGCCAGTTCGTGGGCGGGGCGCGGGGGGCATTCGCCGAAGGCGAATGAACGTCCCCCCGCGTCCCGCGTGAGTCGCAGGTGATCGCAGAAGGGACAGAGTGTCTGACGGTGGCGGCGCGTCGGCGACAGCGAAACGGTGGCGGCGCGTCAGCGACAGCGAAACGCTGGCGGCGTGTCAGCCGACGGCGAAACGGTGGGGGCTGCGTGAGCCGCGGAGAAAGGCCTACCGCGCAGTCGAGTCCGCGAACTCCGAACGTTCGTGCAACGCGCGCGAGGGGCGGCGGTCGCGAGTGGCTTCGGCGGCCGGGCCGCCTGGGCCCGAGCCCGCGCTCGACGAGGAATCCACGCGCATCCAGCTCGGGATCGGGCTCGGAGCCTCGTCGAGGCGCGTGTGGCCCTCCTGCTTGATCTCGTCCCGCACCCAGACCAGCGAGATCTCGGCGCCCGGGCCCGCCACCGCGACCCAGCGCGCGAGCTGCTCCGGGTACTCCACGCGCTCGCCGTTGAACGCCACGATCAGGTCGCCCTTCTTGAGGCCCAGCCGCGCCGCCGGCCCGCCCGGCTGCACGGTCTCGACCAGCGCGCCGATCGGGATGCGCTCGCTCGCATCGGCGCCGGTCACGAACGCGCCGCGCGTGGAGACGCCGAACAGCCCGTGCCGCACCCGCTGATACTTCGCGAGATCATCGAGGAACGGCACGATCACGTCGATCGGGATCGCGAAGCTCATGCCGCCCGGCCGGCGCTCGGCGCGCTCGCGCTGGCCCGGCTCCTCGGGGGCGCCCAGCTCGCCCTGGACCAGGCCCAGCAGCTCGCCGCGCGAGTTGAGCGCCGCGCCGCCGCTGTTGCCCGGGTGCACCTCGTTCGTGAGCTGGAGCAGGCTCGAGCCCGGCTCGTCGAAGCGCAGCGCCACCGTGCCCACCGACTGGGTCGGCGAGCCGCCGTACGAGTTCCCCATCGCGATCACCCAGTCGCCGCTCTCGCTCCGCTTGCTCGCGAGCGGCAGCGACGAGAGCTCGAGGTTCTCCGCGCGCAGCAGCGCGAGGTTGCGCACCGGATCCATGCCCACGACCCGCGCCTCCACCTGGAGGTGGTTGTCGGTGATCACGAACACGTGCTCGGCGCCCAGCACCACGGTGGCCGTGGTGAGCACGCCGTTCGTGGTCACCGCCACGCCCGAGCCGACGCGATTGAGCGTGCGCCGCGGCGCGCCCGCCCGCGCGGGCGTGGAGCGCTGGGCGATGACCGTGAGCACGCACGGCCGCGCGCGGCGGGCGATGCGCTCCACGTCCTGCTCGATCGCGGACAGCGTCGACTGCGCCCGCGCGGGAACCGGAGCGATCGCGAGCGGTACCGGCGCGAGCAGCGCGAACCAGAGCAGCGCCTTCCCGGCGCTCACGCGCACGCCCCTGCCGGAGCGCGGCCGGGACGGATGATGCCCGTCACGCGCATGCACGCTCAGAACGAGATCACCGCCTGTTCACCCTGCACGCCCTTCGGCAGCCGCGACGGCGCCTGCGCGCGACCGCGGTGAAGGACGACCGGGTCGAGGATGAACTCGACGTCTTCCGAGTGGTTGAGCACGGAGTCGACGAGCGCGGACTCGGGCCGCGCGTGCGCCGCCGTGGCGACGAGCCGCGGCTCGGCCACCTGCGCCTCGCGGTGCGCCAGCAGGCGCTGCATGGTCGGCGTCCCCAGCCAGGGCAGCAGCGCACTCAGCCCCACGAGCAGCAGCGCCGCCGTGGCGGTGACCTGGATCCACACCGGGCGCGCGGGAGCGATCGCGATGCGGTCGGGAACGGCCGCGGCGCGGCGCGCGGCGACGAGCGCGCGCTCCGGCAGGTCGGCCGAGGTGTCGATGCGCGGCAGCGAGCCCACCGCTTCGAGGGTGTGCGTGAACTGCTCGTACTGCTGGCGGCACGCCGGGCATCCGCCGAGGTGCGACTCGAGCCACTCGCGCTCGGCCTGCGTCACCTCGTCGTCCCAGTAAGCTCCGAACAGCCGCCGGGCCTGGTCACAACGATTCATGGAGCGTCCTGCTTTCGAAGTAGCGGTTGGAGCTTGCGCTGCAGCATGCCTCGGGCGCGGTTGATGCGCGATCGCACCGTTCCGCCCGGCAGGCCGAGCACTTCGGCGATCTCCTCGTATGCGAGTCCTTCGATGTCACGGAGCACCAACGCCAGCCGGTACTTCTCCGGCACCGTGGCGATGGCGCGCCCCACGGCACCTTGCAGCTGTTCCCGCTCCAGCCCCTGCTCCCGGCTCTCCGTGGGATCCGCGAGCTGCGGCAGGCTGTCCGACAACACCTCGGTGAGCGCGTCGAGGGAGAACCAATTCCTGCGGCGGACCCGGCGCCGGATCTCGTTCTTCGCGAGGTTCGCGGCGATCGTGAACACCCAGGTGGAGAACTTCGACCCCCGCCGATAGTTCCGCCGGTGGACGAACACGCGCACGAACACTTCCTGCGCGAGGTCGTCGACGTTCTCCCGATCGTTCAACACCCGACTGATGAGGTTGCCCACCCGGCCCTGGAACCGCCTCACGAGCTCGGTGAACGCTCGCTCGTCGTCCTCGGCCACCCGGCCCATGAGGTCCTCGTCGGAGAGGCTCACGATCTGTGGTGGAAGAGGATCTCGGTCTGGGGCCAAGCGGGACCTCACTGAGGGGTCATACCCCCCGGGGAAACGGAAGTTCCAGAACGGTCAAGCCGTTGTGGGCTCGCGGCTGCTCGGTCAGTGAAACGGCCCGGGGCTGTGGTCGGGCCCACCCAGGGCCCGCTGTCGGAGGGGGTGGGGGCGAGCGCGGCTGCGGCGGGCTGGCGACGAGGATCGTCGCACGCTCCAACTCCAGCCGTGACAAGTAGTTGTGTGGTCAGCGAACCGGCCCGGGTCCGCGCCCGGCACGCTACCTGAGCGCCTTGAGCTTGTCGGCGACGCGTTTCTCGTTCTCGCCCTCGCTCGCGACGCTCAGCTTGTACTGCTCGCGCGCCAGGTCCGGGAGCTTGAGGTCGCGGTAGACGTCGCCCAGGTGCTCGCGCACGACCGGGTCGCCATCGGTGAGGCGCACGGCCCGCTCCAGGTGCGTGCGGGCGCCCGTCAAGTCCCCCTGCCGGTAGAGCACCCAGCCGTAGGAGTCCACGTACGCGCCGTTCTCGGGATCGCGCTCCAGCGCACGCTCGATCAGCTTCCGGGCCTCGGGCAGCTCGCGGTCGTGATCGGCGAGCACGTAGCCCACGAAGTTGAGCGCGGGGGGCCAGTCGGGCGCGATCTTGAGCGCGTCACGTCCCGCCGAGACGGCGCCGTCGACGTTCCCCGCGCGCTCGCGGCAGCCGCCCAGCTCGAGCGAGACGCCGGGCTCCTCCGGCGTGCGCTCGCGGAGTGCCAACCACTCGCGCTCGGCCTCCGCGTAACGGCCCACGCCCTGGAGCGCGCGCGCCAGCATCCGCCGCGGCTCGGTGGAGTCCGGCGCCAGCGCCACGCCACGTCGCGCGCGCGCGAGCGCGGAGTCGGGGAAGCCGGCTGCCGACCAGGCCCGCGTGGCGAGCAGCGGTCCGGCGTCGTCCGCTGGATGCTGCACCATCCACTCGTCGGCGATGCGACCGGCATCGCGGCCGCGGCCGTTCCTCGCCAGCACCACCACCGAACGCGCCGTGTTTTCCGGCTCGCCGGGGTTCATGGAGCGCAGGTGCGCGATCACGCGATCCGCGTCGGCGTTCTTCTTGAGCTTGAGCGCCAGGTCGGCTTCCACCTGCAACGCCTCGGGATCGTCGGGCACCGCGGCGGTCACGCGCCGCGCCTGGTCGTACGCCTCCGCGTAGCGCTGCGTGCGCGCGTAGAGCGACACCAGCCGCCGGCGCGTGCCGACGTCGTCCGTGTGCACCTCGAGGTGGTGCTTGTAGAGCTCGATCGCGCCCGCCTCGTCGCCGAGGTTCTCCTTCACCCATCCCTGGAGGAACATGATGCCGGGGCGGGTCGGGTTGAGATCCAC
>DATLUU010000042.1:0-4791 GCA_035577885.1 Verrucomicrobiia bacterium | reverse complement strand
GCCCCGCGCCCCCGGCGCGCAGCCGCACCACGCCCACGCCGCGCTGGGGCGAGAACCCGCTCGTGGTCTTGTAGAGGAGCTGGGTGTCGGGCTGCGTGCGCACGGTGTCGAACACGGCGTTCGCGGACTGGGTGCCGGTGCGCGTCAGGCTCGAGAGGCCCGGGCGCGTGGCGAGGCAGTCGTTGATGGTGGCGCCCACGTTCGTGAGCGTGATGCCGAGATAGGCGAGCATCCCGTCGTCCAGGAACACCTGCGCGTCCTTGCACAGCAGGTACACGTTGCCGCCGGCGTCGAGGTAGGAGCGGATCGGGGTCTGCACCCACGAGTCCACGTCGCCGTTGAAGTCGTTGCCGACCCAGACCACGTTCCGGTAGTGGCCCAGCACCTCGGGCGGTACGGATCCGTGCCCGAGCGGCGCCGGCAGCACCGCGGGATAGCCGCCTGGCGGCGCGTTGAAGTGGTCCCAGAAGTCGATCGTGTAGTTGCCCGAGAACGCGCGGTCGGTGTAGGCGGTGGTGATCTCGGCGCCGTACGAGGCCCAGTCGACGCCGTTCACCACCAGCACGGCGCGGTCGAACGGCGGCTGCACCACGGCGCGATCCACCTGCTTCAGGATCCAGTCATCGGGGTCGAGGTCGAGCGCGGTGGGCTCCGCGTCCACGTGCAGCGTGAACGACTGCGAGGCGAGTGAATCCGGCACCGTGAAGTCGCGCGGGCCCGCGTTCGTGGTGATGCGCACGTCGACCGGCATGGTGAAGAGCTGCCAGCCCTGTCGCTGCTCGAGCGTGAGCGCCACGTCGAAGCCGCCGCCGGCGGCGTGCGACGTCCACGTGGCGCGGTAGACCGGGTAGCGCTCGCCGTACACCCACTGCTGGAAGTACTTGCCGAGGTCGCGACCCGAGACCGCCTCGCACGCGGCGCGGAACGTCTCCGTGGTCGCGGTGCCGTAGGCGTTCGTGGCGCGGTATTGGAGCATCGCGGCGAAGAACGTGGCGTCGCCGAGCACGTGGCGCAGCATGTGCAGCACCCACGAGCCCTTGTCGTAGGAGAGACCCGAGTCGAAGATCCGGGACTCGTTCGTGGCGTCGGGCACGTACACGGTGCCGGGCCCGTAGTACTTGTTGAACGCGAGGTCGGCGTGGTACGCGGCGGGCCCGCCCTGCGACTCCGCCCAGATCGCCTCCATGTAGGTGGCGAAACCCTCGTTCAACCAGATGTGGTGGAAGTCGCGGCAGGTGACGAGGTCGCCCCACCATTGGTGGCCCAGCTCGTGCGCGACGATGAATTCCGCGAACGCGCCGATGCTGGTGCACGTCTGGTGCTCCATGCCGCCGCTGAACTGGAACTGCGCGTGGCCGTATTTCTCGTCCTGGAACGGGTAGGGCCCGAAGCGCGCGGCGTAGGCGCCGATCATGGTCTTCACCTTGGCCTGCACCGCCGCCGCGCCGCCGGCGGTCTCGGGGTAGTTGAAGAAGTCGATGCGCATGGAGTCGCTGGGCGCGGGCCGGTACCAGTCCACCGTGTGCGTGTAGGGGTAGCTCGCGATCGACACCAGGTAGGTGGCGATGGGGTGGCTCTCGCGCCAGCGCGTCACCGCCTGGATGCCGTTGTCCGTGGCCGAGAGCTGCGTGCCGTTGGACGCGGTGGTGAGGCCCGAGGGCACGGTGTAGCGGATCGTCACCGAGTCGGCCTTGTCCGCGGGCTGGTCCTTGCACGGCCACCACGTGTGCGCGCCGTAGGGCTCGGAGAGGCTCCAGATCAGCTGGCGACCGTTCGCGATCGTGTAGCCGAAATAGCCCGCGACCGGGCTCCCCGAATAAGTGACGCGCACGTCGACGAACTCGCCGGTGGCGTAGGCGCGGTCCAGGTTCACCGTGAGCAGGTCACCCGGGCGCGAGAACGAGGCCGGGACGCCCGACGAGGTGACGGCAGCGACCCCCAGGCTCGCGCTCAAGTCCAGGTCCAGCGTCGAGAGCGGGCCCGCGAGCACCTTCGCGCGCACGCGGACCGTGCCCGAGACCTGCGAGCCCGGCGGATTGAACGTGAGGTCGAGGTCGTACCAGCTCACGTCGTACGCGAGCTGGTTCGGCGTCGCGGTCAGCGCCGTCCGCCGCGCGCGCTTCAGGCCTTCGGCTTTCCACGCCGCCTCGAACGGCGCGATGTCGCGCTCGTCGCGCCACTGGGCGGGCCCGTTCGGCGTGGGAGGGAACAGGATCGGCTTCGCCGTCGCCGGAGCCACGCCCGCCCAGGTGAGCCACGCCAGTGCGAGCGCCGTGCGACCGGTGAACCGCGTCATCTCGTGCGTCCTGACCTGTCGGGATACTTCGGGGTCGCCGGTCGCTTCACGGGATCGGCCTTGATCTCGTCCAGGAGGAGTCTAACAGCGGCGTCCAGCTGGGCGTCCGCGCCCTCGGCGGTGGCATGTGGGAGATCGTCCACGACCACGTCGGGATCGACGCCGTGCCCCTCGATCAGCCAGTCGCCCTCGGGGCCGAACACGCCGGTCTCGGCGGCGGTGGCGATGCCGCGGTCGACGAGGAAGTTGTCCTGCGAGAGCCAGATCTCGCCGCCCCACGTGCGCGTGCCCACCACCTTGCCGAGCCCGAGCCGGCGGAAGCCCTCGGCGAACGCCTCGCCGTCCGAGATCGTGGTCTCGTTCACCAGCGCCACGATCTTGCCGCGGAACGCGAACGGCATGTTCGCGAACGCGTGCGCCGCGCGCGGCTGCCACCAGAACCAGGAGCGGCGGAGGAGCTTGCCGAGGATCCACGCATCGATGTTGCCGCCACGGTTCCCGCGCAGGTCGATCACCAGGCCGTCGCGGTCGTAGACCGGGAAGTAGTCGCGCTGCCACTGCGCCATGTCGGGAGCGCCCATGGCGCGCAGGTGCACGTAGCCGACGCGGCCCGCCGAGAGCGAGTCCACGCGCAGCCGCCGCGTGTACTCCCACTCGGTGTAGCGGAGGTCGGTCTCGCGCACCGGGGTGATGGGCTGGGCGATCACGTCCCGCGGCGAGCCACCCGCGCGCTGGACCCGGAGCAGCACCTGCTTGCCCGCCTGTCCGCGCAGCTGCGCGCCGGGGTCGGACGCCGAGAGCGTGGGCACGCCGTTCACCGCGAGCACGACGTCGCCGTCGCGCACGTCCACATCGGGCTTCGCGAGCGGCGCCAACTTCGCCGGCTCGTCGGGGTCGGTGCGGAACACGCGCTGCACTTTGTAGCCGCCCGCGCGCTCGTCACGCACGAGCTGGGCGCCGAGCGATGCTGGTTCGGCCTGGTCGGTGCCGCGCCGCTGGTCGCCGCCGTAGACGTACATGTGCAGCGCGGAGAGCTCGCCCACCATCTGCTGGAACACGTCCGCCAGCTCGCTGCGCGTGGTGACGCGGTCGGCGAGCGGCCGGAACTTCGCGAGCTGCGCCTTCCAGTCGACGCCGTTCATGCTGCGATCGTAGAAATAGTCGCGCTCGAGCCGCCACGCCTCGGTGAACATCTGCCGCCACTCGACCTTGGGATCGAACGAGAACGTCCAACCGCCCAGTGGGAGCTTCGACTTGTCGAGCTTGTCGGGCGCCTTGGCGCCGGCGTCGAACACGTAATACGCGTCGCCCTTCTTCACCAGCAGCTTCTTCGAGTCGCCCGAGAGCTCGTAGCCGTCCACGCCGGCGAGCACGGTGCCGACGCCATCCTGCTTGCGCGCGATCTCCAGCGACTGGAGGTCGGGCTTGGCGCCGACATCGGACTCGCTCGTGAGAAAGTAGAGCCGCTTGCCATCGGTGGAGAGCGCGCGGAGGTTCCCGGGATCGACCGGCACCTCGATCAGGCGCGAGCGGATGCCGTCCAAGTCGATCGTGACCGGTGCGGGCGACTTGGCGGCATCACCGCCTTTCGCCGCGGGTTTCGCGTCCTTCGCTGCCGGCTTCTCCTTCGCGCCGCCGCCCCCGGCCTGCAGCTCGTCGAGGCTCGCCCACGGCGAGCGCGTGCCCGACCCGGCTCCGCCGGGTGCCCGCAGCGCGAGGCCGAACACCTGCGTCGGCCGGTCGAAGAACGGATCCGGCTGCCGCGAGCCCCAGATGCTGCGCACGACCGTGTCGAAGTGGCGGTCGGAGAGGAACCAGAGCCACTTGCCGTCGGGGCTCCACGCGGGGCTGTAGCTGTCCCAGCGCTCGCTCGTGAGCGCGGTCGTGCTGCCGCTCTTCGTGTCGTAGAGCAGGACCTGTGTCAGCAGGTTCGACGCCGGCCGGACATAGGCGAGCCAGCGCGAGTCGGGCGACCACGCGAGGTCGCGCGGGTCGTCCCATTCCTCGGAGACGGCGATGCGCTTGTGCTGGCCGCTCGCCACCTCGAGGAGCCAGAGCTCCTGGTCCTTGTTCGTGCTCGCGAGCCACTTGCCGTCGGGCGAGGGCACACCGTCGAAGCGCAGCACCTTCCCGTCCTTCGTGAGCGGCGACGGATCGCCGACGCCGTTCGCGGGCAGCTTCGACCACTCCACTTCCCCGGACCCGTCGCCGAGCGCCACCAGCGAATTCCCGTCCGGCATGAAGTGCGCCTGCCGCCAGCGCACGCCGGGCTGGCGCGTGACGCTCACGAGGCGGCCGTCCTCCACGGGCGCCACGAACACCTGCCCGCGGGCCGTCAGCGCCACGCGGTCGCCGGTGGGCGAGAGGTGGGCGCTCGTCACCCAGTCGGTCGGGTTCTGCACCCAGTGCTCGCGCGACTGGTCGAGGTCGGAGGCGATGCGGATGTCGAGCGGCTTGTCCTCACCGCTCGCGACGTCGAGCACGCGCAGGTCGGC
>DATLUU010000041.1:0-13775 GCA_035577885.1 Verrucomicrobiia bacterium | reverse complement strand
AGCACCGTGATCCTCGACCGTTTGATCGGCACCGTGGCGCTGGGCGGCGTGGCGGTGGTGAGCACGCTGCCGGCGATCAACCGCTACCACCTCGCGGCGGCGTACGCCGGCGTGGTGGCGTTCTTCGTCGGCGCGGTGGTGTTGCTGCGCGCGATGCTCGAGCCGCGCGTGCTCGCCGCGCTCGAGCGCGTGCTCGCGCGCATCGGGCTGTCGCGGCTGTCGCCGGCGCTCGACCGGCTGTCGGAGTCGCTCGTCGAGTTCCGTAATCGCAAGCGCCTGCTGCTCGAGCTCCTCAGCGTCGCGCTCGTGGTGCAGATCATGCGCATCGGAGTTCACATCTTGTTTGCGCGCGCGCTCGGCCTGCACGTGGAAGCGGCCTACTTCTTCCTTTTCGTGCCGTTGCTGGCGGTGATAGTCTCCCTGCCCATCTCGCTCAATGGCATCGGGGTGCGCGAGGGGGCCGGGATCCTGTTGTTCGGTATGGTGGGGCTCGATCGCGCCAGCGCGTTCGCGCTCCAGTTCGGCACCTACCTGGTCGCGGTCGGGGTCAGCCTGATCGGTGGCCTGGTGTTCCTGGCACGCATCCCCGGCCGCCGCGCCCGGTCCAGGACCCAGTCGCCGGCCGAGGATCCACGTCGTCCACGGAGGTCCACCGAATGATCCCGAAGCCGCGCATGGCTGCGCTGGTCTCGGTGCTGGTGCTGCTCTTCGCCTTCGCGGTCTACATGATGACGCTCACCCCCACGGTCCCGTTCTGGGATTCGGGCGAGTTCATCGCGGTGGCGCAGATCCTCGGCGTGCCCCACCCGCCGGGGACACCGTTCTTCGTCCTGCTCGCGCGCATCGCGACGCTGGTGCCGTGGGCGACCGTGGCGCAGCGCGTGAACGCGCTGTCCGCGCTCTCGGCCGCGCTCACCGTGTGGCTCACGTACCTCACCTGCCTGCGGCTCATCCGGCTCGCGCAGGGCCCCGAGCGCCAGCCGTGGCAGGAGTGGGTGGCGGTCGCCGCCGCAGCCACCGGCGCGCTGCTGCTCGCGTTCTCGGACGGGTTCTGGGAGAACTCGGTCGAGGCCGAGGTCTACCAGATGATGAGCCTCGCCCAGGTGCTGGTGTTCTGGCTCGGCCTCAGGTGGTGGGAGGCGCACGACGAGAAGCCCACCGTGGGCCCGCTGCTGCTCGCCACCTACGTGATGTGGCTGAGCGTGGGGCTCCACCTCGGCGTGGGCACGATGGGCGCGCCGCTGCTGCTGCTCGCCTTCCTCGTCGACCGGCCGGTCGCGGCGCTGTTCCTGATGCCGTTCATCTCGCTCTTGCGCGTGCCCGCCGGCCTCGAGCACCTGGCGGGCGCCGTCATCGTGCTGACGGTGATCACGAACGCGACCTTCGTCTGGAAGCGGAAGCTCCCGGGGTGGATGGCCGTGGCGGGGGCGGTGGCGGCGCTCCCCGGGCTGAGGGCCGCGGAGTCCGACGCCAACTTCACGCTGTTCAGCGCCGTCACCGCCGCCGCCGGCGTCATCGGGCCCATGGTGTGGATGGCGTTCAAGGGCCAGCGCGAGGGGCGCGTGCTGCTGCTGGCGCTGTTCCTCATGGTGGCGGGCTACTCCACGCACCTCTACCTGCCGATCCGCGCCGCGCAGCATCCCGCCGTGAACGAGGGCGCGCCCGCGACCTGGGACAAGATGCGCGACCTGCTCGAGCGCAAGCAGTACGGCGAGATGAAGCCGTTCGAGCGCCGCGCGCCGCTCGCCGCCCAGCTCGACAAGGAATTCTTCCGCTACCTCCGCCGGCAGTGGGTCCTGGTCGGGCCCGACGACTACGACCGGCTGCAGGCGTCGCGCGCCGCGCACGCCGACGACACCGGGCCGCGCGCGTGGTTCTGGAACCTGGTCCACAACCTCTGGCTGCTGTTCCCGCCGGGGGCGTTCCTGCCGCTGGCGCTGGGGCTGCTCGGCGGCTGGTGGCAGTACCAGCGCGAGAAACGCTCGTTCGCGCTCACGTTCGTGTTCCTCGGGATCTCGACCGTGGGCATGATCTTCTTCCTCAACTTCACCGACCACGAGGTGCGCGACCGCGACTACTTCTTCCAGAGCGGATTCCACGGTTACGCGATGTGGATCGCGCTCGGCGCCGCCCGGCTCGTGGAGTGGGTGCGCGAGTCGTTCGAGAGCGAGGGCGCCCGGCAGCTGGCCACGATCGGCTCCACGGCGCTGCTCGCGCTCCAGCCCATCCTGTTGATGTCGAACCTGTGGTTCACGCATGATCGCAGCCACAACTACATCGCGCGCGACTACGCCTACAACATGCTCGCCACGTTGAAGCCGAACTCGTTCATGTTCACGAACGGCGACAACGACACGTTCCCGCTGTGGTACATCCAGCAGGTCGAGGGCTTCCGCAAGGACGTGCGCATCGTGAACCTGTCGCTCCTGAACACCGACTGGTACATCCGCCAGCTGCGCGACGAGGAGCCGAAGGTGCCGATCAAGCTGGACGACCGCATGATCGACATGCTGGGCGCGGGCGCGTTCCAGGACGAGAAGGGCAATATCATCTATACGAACGAGTTCATGGTGCACCACATGCTCGAGCAGGCGAAGACCGGCGACGGCTGGTCCAAGCAGCCGTACTTCGCGGTGACGGTGCCGAACCAGTACGGCTACGAGCCGTACCTGAGGCAGCAGGGCATCGTGCAGGAGGTGGAGACCGACTCGACGAAGGCGGGCTTCGACGAGCCCGCGACCCGCCACGCGCTCTACGACGTCTACAAGTACCGCGGGCTCCTCCAGCCCGACTTCTCGTGGGATCCGCACGTGTACAAGGACGAGAACGCGCAGAACCTGTCCAAGAACTACGCGTTCGCGCTCATGGAGCTGGCGATGTACTACCGGCGGCAGCGCGAGTTCCCGAAGGCGATCGCGGAGATGGAGCGCGTGCAGCGCATGTTCCCGAACTGGGCCGAGATCCAGTTCCCGCTCGGCGGCATCTACCTCGCCGCCGGCGACTCGACCAAGGCGTGGGAGTTCTACGACCACCTGGTGCAGCGCGTGCCGGGGAGCGCCGAGGCGCACTACTACCGCGGCGCCGCGCTCGGCTACCGCGGCAAGGACGTCGAGGCCGTGCAGGAGTTCGAGACCGCGCGGCGGCTGAACCCGAACTTCGCCTACGCCTACTACGACGAGTTCGCGGCGCTCTGGGACATGGGGCGGCGCGAGGAGGCGATCGGCGTGCTCCAGCTGTGGGTGGCAAGCCACCCGGACGACGCCGAGGGCACCGCGCGGCTGGCGCAGGCGCGCGCCGTGATCGGCCGCACAGAGGCCGCGCCGCCGCCCGGCCTGGTCCCCCCGAGGCTGCGCTGAATGGCGCACGCACTCGTCACCGGGGCCGCCGGTTTCATCGGCTCGACGCTCACCGACCGCCTGCTCGCGGACGGCGTGCGCGTGACCGGCGTGGACGCGTTCACCGACTACTACGACGTCTCGCTCAAGCGGCGGAACATCGCCGCGGCGCTCGCGCACCAGGGCTTCGAGCTGCTCGAGCTGGACCTCGGCACGGCCGACCTGGCACCCCTGCCGGAGGTGGACGTGGTGTTCCACAATGCGGCGCAGCCGGGCGTGCGCGCGTCGTGGGGACGCGAGTTCGCGGCGTACACGCAGCACAACGTGCTCGCGACCCAGCGGCTGCTCGAGCGCTACAAGCGCTCGAAGCTCGAACGCATCATCTACGCGTCGTCCTCGAGCATCTACGGCGACGCCGAGAGCTTCCCCACGAGCGAGGCGATGCTGCCGCGGCCGTTCTCGCCGTACGGGGTCACCAAGCTCGCGGGCGAGCACCTGGCGTTGCTCTACGGCCGCAACTTCGGCCTGCCGGTGGCGGCGCTGCGCTACTTCACCGTGTACGGCCCGCGCCAGCGCCCGGACATGGCGTTCCACCGCTTCTGCCGGGCGATGCTCGCGAACGAGCCGATCACCGTGTACGGCGACGGTCTCCAGTCGCGTGACTTCACGTTCGTCGCCGACGCCGTGGAGGCGAACGTGCGCGCGTGGAAGCGCGCGGCGCCCCAGGGGGTGTACAACGTCGGCGGCGGCTCGCAGGTCACGGTCCTGGAGGCCATCGCGTTGCTCGAGAAGAGCTTGGGGCGGAAAGCTCGCGTGAACCTCGAGCCCCGTCCCGCGGGCGATCCGCTGCGCACGCGCGCCGACGCCACGCGGCTCGCGACCGACCTCGGCTACGCCACCAAGGTGGGCATCGCCGACGGCCTCGCCGCCCAGGCGGATTGGGCGCGGACGCTGTACGGAGGCGTGCGGTGAAGCACCCCACGCGGCGCGCGAGCTCATGACCACGCCACGGCTCTCCGTGGTCGTCCCTGCGTACAACGAAGCGGAGAGCCTGCCCGAGCTGCACCGCGAGCTCCAGGCGGCGCTCGACCCGCTCGACATGACGTGGGAGGTGCTCTACGTGGACGACGGCTCGCGCGACGGCACCGACCGCGCGATCGAGCGCATCTGCGCCGAGGACCCGCGCGCGCGCGGCATCCTGCTGTCGCGCAACTTCGGCAAGAGCGCGGCGCTCGCCACCGGGTTCAAGGCGGTGCGCGGCACGCTGGTGTGCACGATGGACGCGGATCTCCAGGACGACCCGGCCGAGCTGCCGAAGCTGTTCGCCGTGCTCGACCAGGGCTTCGACCTGGTCTCCGGCTGGAAGGTGAAGCGGCGCGACCCGCTGACGAAGCGCCTGCCGAGCAAGCTCTTCAACACCGTCACCAGCGCCGTGGCGGGGGTGCGGCTCCACGACTTCAATTGCGGCTTCAAGCTCTACCGCCGCGAGGTGGTGGATGCGCTCGAGGTCTACGGCGAGCTGCACCGCTTCCTGCCCGCGCTCGCGCACTGGCGCGGCTTCCGCGTCGGCGAGGTGGGCGTGAACCACCGGCCGCGGCGCTTCGGCCAGTCCAAGTTCGGCGCGTCGCGGTTCGTGAATGGTTTCCTGGACCTCTTGACCGCGGCGTTCATCTCCACGTCGGCGTTGAAGCCGCTGCACGTCTTCGGCCGCATCGGCCTCGCGTTCTTCCTCGTCGGGTTCGGGCTCGCGGTGTGGTTCGTCGTGCAGTGGGCGCACGGCGAGCCGCTGCGCGTGCGGCCGTTGATGCTGTTCGGCGCCGCGAGCGTGCTGCTCGGCATGCAGTTCATCCTGATGGGCCTCCTGGGCGAGATGATCGCGCACCAGTCGGCGCGCGACGACTACCCGGTGCGCCGTCGGTTCAACGCATGAAGGCGTTCGTGCTCGCCGGCGGACTGGGCACGCGGCTCCAGCCGCGCTTCGGCGCGCTGCCGAAGCCGCTGGCGCCGATCGGCGGCCGGCCGTTCGTCACCCGGCAGCTCGAGTGGCTCGCCGGGCACGGCGTGCGGCGCGCGGTGATCCTCGCCGGGCACGGCGCCGAGTCGATGCGCGAGACGCTGGGCACGCGCGCCGCGGGCGTGGAGCTGGAGTGGTCGGTGGAGCCCGAGCCGATGGGAACCGGAGGGGCGCTCTACTGGGCGCGGGCGTTCGTGGACGGGCCGGTGCTGGTGGTGAACGGCGACACGCTCGCCGAGGGCGACCCGTGGGTGCTCGAGCGCGAGCGCTGGGACCACGGCGCACTGGGCGCGGTGGCGCTCTACGAGGTCGCCGACGCGAGGAGCCGCGGCCGCGTCGAGCGCGACGGCCACGGCACGATCGCGCGCTTCGTGGAGAAGGACGAGCGCTGGACCGGGCCGGCGTGGGTGAACGGCGGCGCCTACGCCTTCGCGCCCAGGCTGTGGCGCCACCTGCCCGAGGGACCGTCGTCGCTCGAGCGCGACGTGCTGCCGCGGCTCGCCGAGCGCGGGCTGCTCCGCGGGCTGTCGTGCGCGGGGCGTTTCTGGGACATCGGCACGCCCGAGGACTGGGAGCGCGCCGACCGGGAGCTCGCACGATGAAAGGCGGCATCCACTACTACCGCGCCCGGGCGCCGCTCCGGCTGTCGTTCTGCGGCGGCGGCACCGACGTCTCGCCCTATCCCGAGGAGCACGGCGGCTGCGTGCTCTCGGCCACGATCAACCACTACGCCTACGCTTCGCTCCACCCGCGCCGGGATTCGAAGCTCACGCTCGCCTCGCTCGACTACGACGTCGTCGCCAAGTACGAGCACCCGCGGCGGGTGAAGATCGACGGCACGCTCGACCTGCTGAAGGCGGCGGTGCGCTCGCTCAAGGTGCGCCGCGGCGCCGACCTGTGGACCCACTCCGACGCGCCGCCGGGCTCGGGGCTCGGCGCCTCGAGCACGCTCATGGTGGCGCTGCTCGCGGTGCTGCGCGAGTGGCTGAAGCTCGACCTGTCGCCGTACGAGCTCGCCGAGCTCGCGTACCGGGTCGAGCGCGTCGACCTGAAGCTCGCCGGCGGCCGCCAGGACCAGTACGCGGCGTCGTTCGGCGGCTTCAACTTCATCGAGTTCCTCCGCGACGGCACCGTGGTGACTCCGCTGCGCCTGAGGCGCGACACGCTCGAGGAGCTGGAGTACCGGCTGCTGCTCTGCTACATGGGCCGCACGCGGCAGAGCGCGCACATCATCGAGCGACAGACGAAGAGCTATACGAGCGGCCGCAAGGACACCGTGGAAGCACTGCACGCCCTCAAACTCCAGACCGCGGACATGAAGCGCGCGCTGCTGCTCGGCCACGTCGACGGCTTCGGCGAGCTGCTGCACGAGGCGTGGCTGCACAAGAAGAAGCTGGCCGAGGGCATCTCCAACCCGCACGTGGACAAGATGTACGCCGTGGCGCGGAAGGAGGGCGCGCTCGGCGGCAAGATGACCGGCGCCGGCGGCGGCGGCTACTTCCTGTTCCTGACGCGGTTCGACCGGCGCCACCGCGTCTCCGCGGCACTCGAGCGGCTGGGCGGCCAGGTGGTGCCGTTCCAGTTCGAGTCGCGTGGCGTGCAGAGCTGGCCGGTGGCCCACGAGCGCTAGTCCGATGATCGCGCCGCTTGCGCCGAAAGCGCCTGAAGCCGCCGCGCGCCGCATCGCGCTCCTGGGACCGCTCCATCCCTGGCGCGGCGGACTCGCCCAGTACCTGCAGTTCCTGGGCGAGGCGTTGGAGCGGCACGCGCAGGTGAACGCGGTCACGTTCACGCGCCAGTACCCGGGCCTGCTGTTCCCGGGCACGACCCAGTTCGACCTGGACGCGCCCCGGCCGCGGTTCCTCACCGTGCCGATGCTGGATTCGATCAACCCCATCACCTGGCGGCGCACCGCGGCCCAGCTCGAGCGCTGGACGCCGGGCGCCGTGGTGCTCAAGTGGTGGATGCCGTTCTTCGGCCCCGCGTTCGCTTCGGCGGTGGGCCCGCTCCGGAAGCGCGGCACGCGCGTCGTGCTCGTGTGCGACAACTTGGTCGGGCACGAGCCGCGCGTGTTCGACAACGCGTTCACGGACTGGATGATGCGGAACTCCGACGGCTACCTGGTGATGAGCGACGCGGTCGAGCGCGACCTGGACCGGCTCAAGCCCGGCGCCCCACGGCGCCGCGTGCCGCACCCGTTCTACGCCCAGTTCGACCGCCAGCGCTGGACGCGCGAGACCGCGCGCGCCTCGCTGGGGCTGACCGGCGACGTGGCCCTGTTCTTCGGGTACGTGCGGCACTACAAGGGGCTCGACACGCTGCTCACGGCGTGGAAGCGCGTGCGCGCCGTGCGGCCGCAGGCGACGCTCGTGGTGGCGGGGGAGTTCTACGACGACCCGGCGGCGTACGCGGGGCTGATCCAGGACGCGGGAGGTGTGCGGTTGATCGACCGCTACATCCCCGACGAGGAGGTCGAAGCGCTGTTCCGCGCCGCCGACGTCACCGTGCTGCCCTATCGCTCGGGCACGCAGAGCGGCGTCACGCACGTCGCCTACGCGCTCGGGACGCCGGTGATCGCCACCCGCGTCGGCGGGCTCACCGAGAGCATCCGCGACGGCGACACCGGGCTCACGGTGCCGCCCGAGGACCCGCTCGCGCTCGCCGCCGCGATCGTGCGCTTCTTCGCCGAGGGGCTCGGCGAGCGCATGCGCGGGCCGATCGCCAGCCTGCGCGCGAGCCACTCGTGGGACGCGCTCGCGCGCGCGACCGTGGAGTTCGTGGACAGCCTGAAGCCCACCCGGGGCTGGTCGTGAAGCGCGCGGCGTGGGCGATCGCGCTCGCCGCGCTGCTCACGTATGCGCTCACCGGCGGCGGCAGGATCGTGGGCAGCGACGAGGTGACGATGTTCGAGCTCGCGCGCTCGATCGTGCACGGCTCGATCCAGGTGCCCGAGGGAGCGACGATGCGCGGCCCCGACGGGCAGACCTACACCAAGAACACCTGGGGCGAGGCGCTGCTCGCGGTGCCACTGGTCGCGGCGGGCGACGTCGCGGCGCGCGCGGCCGGCTTCGAGGGCGAGCGCGCGCAGTGGGCGTCGCGCTTCGTGGCGTCGTTCTTCAACGCCATCGTCGTGGCGCTGCTGCTCGCCGCGCTCTACGCGACGCTCCGCGGCTTCCGCGTCGGCGCGCGCGCGAGCCTCGCGGCCACGGCGGCGCTGGGGTTCACGACCCCGCTCTGGGTGTATGCGAAGTCGTTCATGGCGGAGCCGCTCGAGGCGCTCGGCCTGCTGCTGGCGCTCGCCGGCGCGGCGGGTGCCGGGGCCGCTCCCGCGCCCGCCGACCAGCGCCGCGGCGAGCGCGTCGCCGCGGCCGGCGCGTTCCTCGCCATCTCCGCCAAGCTCGCCATGGGGCCGCCCGCGCTCGCCTGCCTCGCAGCCCTCGGCATGCGGCGGCCCAGGGCGTGGCTCGTGCCGCTCGGCGGCGTGGCGCTGGCGCTCGCGGGGCACGCGGTCTACGACCTGTTGCGCTTCGGCAGCCTGTTCGAGACGGGTTATGGTGCGCAGGCCTCGGCGGGCGCGTTCACGACGCCGCTCTGGGTCGGCGTCTACGGCCTGCTCTTGTCGTCGGGGAAGGGGATCGCCTGGTTCGCGCCCGTGCTCTGGCTCGCGCCCCTGGGCGTTGCGGCGATGGTGCGCTCGCGCGCGCACTCGGAAGCCGCGCGCCGTGGCGACGACGTTCGCCACGCGGGCTGGGCCATCGTCGCCGCGTGGGCGGTGGCGCTGTTCGCCTACGGGCGCTTCCAGCACTGGGCGGGCGACGGCTCCTGGGGACCGCGCTACCTGGTGCCCGTGCTGCCGCTCGCCGCGATCGCGGTGGGCTTCGCGCTCGACGGCGCCTCGAAGCTCCGGAAGCGCGTCGCCTGGGCGCTGGCGATCGCGGGCCTCGTGGTCACCCTGGGCGGCGTCGGCATCTACTTCGGCGCCCAGATGCGCGAGGCCGGCGACTACCCGTACACGCTCGCGCTCGACGATCCGCACTTCATGGAGGCGAGCCACTGGAACCCGCGCTACACGCCGATCGCGGGGAACTGGCGGATGCTCGGCCGGAACCTCGGCGAGCACCTTCGGGGTGAAGCGCCGGCTCTGGGACAGGGTGGCGCCGTGGATCCGCGCACCGGCATCACGCACGACGAAGAGCAGGCGCTGCTCCACGCCATCGACGTGTGGTGGCTCTACGCGGGCTACGCCGGCATCCCCAAAGTCCCCTTGGGCATCGCCGCGATCGCGCTGCTCGCGGGCGCGGTCTGGGCGTGGGCGCGCTCCTGGCGAGCGGTGCGCGCGGAGCACGCGTGAAGACGCTCGCGGTGGTGGTGCTGTCGTGGAACGGGGTGGCGCTGACGCTCGACACCCTGCGCTCGCTCGCGGCGTGTCGCGTGCCGGACTCCTGGCGGCTGCGCACGCTGGTCGTGGACAACGCCTCGTCGGACGGCTCACCGGAGCGCGTGCGCGCGGAGTTCCCGGACGTCGACCTGCTGGCGCTCGCCGAGAACCGGCGATTCGCGGGGGGAAACAACGAGGGGCTCAAGAAGGCGCTCGACGGCGGCGCCGACGCGGTGATGCTGCTCAACAACGACGTGATCGCGGATCCCAAGATGATCGAGAAGCTGCTCGCGGCGCTCGAGGAGCAGCCGGGCGCCGGTGCGGCGGCACCGCTCATCTACTTCGCGCCGGCCAGCGACCGCATTTGGTACGGCGGCGGCCGCTGCCGGCCGTGGCTCGCGCACAGCTCGCACCGGGGCCTGCGCGAGCGCGACCGCGGCCAGTACCGGTCGATCGAGGACACCGGCTACCTTACCGGCTGCTGCCTGCTCGCCACCGCGGAAGCGTGGAGGAAGGTCGGGTTCCTGGACGAGCGCTACTTCATCTATGCCGAGGACGCCGACTGGTGCCTGCGCGCCCGCGCCGCCGGCTTCCGGCTGCTGTTCGTGCCCACCGCACGGCTCTGGCACCGGGTGAGCGCCAGCTCGGCGAACGCGACCGGGGGTGGTGCGATGAACGCGTGGAAGGTCTACCAGCGCCTGCGCGCCAACGTCACGCTGTGGGCGCGGCACGCGCACGGGATCGCGCGGCTCACCTGGCTGCCGGCGCTGCTCGTGCAGCAGGCGGCGTACGCGGCCTGGCTTCTCGCGCGCGGGCAGGCCGCTGCCGCGCTCGCGGTGCCGAAGGCGCTCGTCGACGCCGCGGCGAAGCGCGATCCGGCGGAGGTGCGACTCTGAGCCCGCTCCGTGCCGAGAAGCCCGCGCCCGGTCCGCACGAGCGGCCGCTGTTCCTGCGCGAGGTGATCGCGGCGCTGCCGCAGGGCGCGCGCGTGCTGGACGCGGGCTGCGGCCCGGGCTCGTGGCCGCACCCGCTGCGGCCCGACCTCGACATCACCGCGTTCGACATCAAGTTCCCGCCCGGGCCGCCGCGGCCGGGGCGGCTCGTGCACGTCTTTCGCGGCGATCTCGCGCGGCTCCCGCTCCGGAGCGGGGTCTTCGACCTGACGGTGTGCCACTACGTGCTCGAGCACGTCACCGAGCTCGCGGCGTGCTGCGACGAGCTGGCGCGCGTGACCCGGCCGGGCGGCCAGCTCTACCTCTCGGTGCCGCGCGCGGCGGCGTTCGACGACCGGCTCTACCGCTTCGCGGGCTATTTCGCCAAGTACGGGCTCATGAAGTTCAAGAAGCGGCTCGAACACCAGCAGCGCTTCGACTTCCAGGGCCTCGTCGAGCTGTTCTACGCCCGCGGCCTGCGGCTCACCGCCACCGCGCGCGTGCCCGCCGGCTTCAGCTGGATGAACGATCCGCGCACGAAGCCGCTCCAGGGCATGTTCACCGACACGCTCGCCACGCTCCACCGCGCCACCGGACTGGACCTCGCGCGCGACGCCAACTTCGTGATGACGTTCGAGAACGTGGGGCAGGTGGGCCTGCGCACGGTGACGAACGTGTGCCGCGAGTGCGGCGAGCACTCGATCGTGACCGGTGAGGGCTCGAGCTGGCAATGTCCGTACTGCCAGAAGCGGAACCCGTTCGGGAGGGTTCGAGCGAGCTGATGCGCGTCCTCCACGCCCCGTCGGAGATCGCCGGCCAGCCGAGCATCCTCGCGCGCGCGCTGCGCGACCTCGGCGTCGAGGCGTGGTCGCTGGCGACCAACCCCACCTTCGCGCAGTACTCGCCCGATGAGCACCCGCCGCTCGATGCGATGTCGCCCATACCCCGTTATCTCGGGTACGCGGGGCTCGTGGCGAAGCACCTCGGCCGGCACGACGTGTTCCACTTCCACTTCGGTCGCACGCTGATCCCGCCGCACAACCTGGACCTGCCGCTCTACCGTGCGCTGGGGAAGAAGCTCGTGTTCCACTACCACGGCTGCGACGTGCGGAACCGTGCGCACATGCTCGCCACCCACGCGCGGGCGGCCTGCACCGAGTGCGACCCGTTCTGCATCCCCAAACGCCAGGAGCGCATCCTGCGCGAAGCGAAGGCGAACGCACACGCCGAGATCGTGTCCACGCCCGACCTCCTCGAGAGCGTGCCCGGTGCGCGCCAGGTGCACGTGGCGGCGTGGCTCCCCGACTATCGCCCGCTGCCGTTCCGCGAGCAGCCGAAGCTCGTGCTGCACGCGCCCACGAACCGGCTCATCAAGGGCACGAAGTACGTCGAGGCGGCGTTCGCGCAGTTGCAGCCCCGCTTCCCGGACGTCGAGTTCCGCATCGTCGAGAAGACGGCGTGGCCGAGCCTGAAGGACCAGATGGCGGAGTGCGACGTGTTCGTGGACCAGGTGTTCATGGGCTGGTACGGCATGGTGAGCGTGGAGGCCATGGCGCTCGCGCGCCCGACGCTGGCGTACATGCGGCCCGACTTCGAGCCGCGCGCGAGCGGCTGCCCCGTCGTGCGCACGAGCCTGGAGACGCTGGCCACGGACCTCGAGGCCCTGCTCGGCGACGCTCCGCGCCGCCGGGCCCTGGGTGAAGCGGGACGCGCCTACGTCGAGCGCGAGCACGAGGCGCACGTGATCGCCCGGCGCGTCCTCGACCTCTACCACGAGATCGGCGCCCGGTGAGCCTGCGCGAGTCGCTGCGGAAGCTCTCCGGCGAGTCGATGGTTTACGGCCTCGGCCAGGTCAGCGGCCGCGCGGTGAACCTGCTCCTGGTGCCCATCCTCACCCGCGTGCTCTTGCGCCAGCAGTTCGGCGTCTCCGAGCTCGTCACCGGCTACACCGCGAGCGTGCTCCTGGTGCTCGTCTTCGGCATGGACGCCGCACTGGCGCGCTTCTTCTACCAGCAGCCCGACCGCGCCGCGCGCGTGCGCATGACGTCTTCGTCGTTCGCGTTCCGGCTCGCGACCGGCGTCAGCGTGTCGCTGCTGCTGGCGCTGCTGGCGGGGCCGCTCGCGCTGGCGCTCACCGGCAGCGACGCCTACGGCAAGTACCTGCGGCTGGGCGCGCTCACGCTGCCGTTCACGCTCACCGTGCTGTGGTGCAACGACCTGCTCCGGGTGACGTTCCAGCCGTGGAAGTTCGTGGTGCTGAACGTCACCCAGACGGCGCTCGTGGGCGGCGTCACGCTCTACCTGGTGCTCGCGCGCGGCCTCGGCGTCGCCGGCGTGCTCTACGGCAAGCTCGCGGGCGACGCGCTCGCGGCGCTCCTGGGCGTCGTGCTCTGCCGCCACCACGTGCGCCCGCGCTTCGACCGCGCGATCCTCGCCGGGATGCTCCGTTACGGGCTGCCGCTGGTCCCGGTGGCGTTCGCCTACGGCACGATCGGCTCGGTCGACCGCTGGTCGCTGCAGCGCTTCGCCTCGCTCGACGAGGTCGGCATCTACGCGGTGGCGCTCAAGTTCTTCGCCGTGGTCACGCTCGGCGTGTCCGCGTTCCAGCTCGCGTTCATGCCGTTCGCGTTCGCGCGCGCGCAGGACCCGGAAGCACCTCGGCTCTACGCGCGCGTGCTCGGGCTCTACGTCGCGGTGGGGAGCGCGGGCGCTCTCCTCGTGGGCCTCGCGGCGCCGCTCGGCATCCGCCTGCTGGCCACCCACGAGTACGCGGCTTCGGCGCGGCCGGCGCTGTGGCTGGGTTTTGCCGCGGTCGCGCAGGGTGCGTACTATGTCGCGGCTCTGGGCATCAACCTCTCGCTTCGCAACGCGTTGCTCGGTCTCTCGGTGGGCGGCGCCGCGGTGATCGCCGCGGTGGCGAACCTGCTGCTCGTGCCGCGCCTCGGCGCGGAGGGAGCGGCGATGGCGACGTTCGCGGGCTACGTCACCTCCGCGACGCTCACCTACGTGATCGCGCAGCGCGTGCACCCGTTGCCGTTCCGCGGCGCGCGGCTCGCGGCGCTGTTCGCGGCGGCGGTGGCGCTCGGCGCGGTGACGGTGCGCCAGCCGGCCGCGGG
>DATLUU010000040.1:0-3016 GCA_035577885.1 Verrucomicrobiia bacterium | reverse complement strand
CTGCTGACCGACGATTACAACCCGATCAACGTGTTCCGGCTCGGCGCCAACCGGCGCTGGCGGCAGGCCATGATCCGCATGATCGGCAACGACCGCGCGTACTGGACCGACTTCTAGAGGCGCTCCGCACGCACCGCGAAGGATCCGCGGGTGATCGGCCGCCGCGAGTGCGAGGCGGCCAGCCGCCCGGTGCGGACCGGGCCGGCGTGCCGTATCTTCCCCGGCCGTGACCAGCCACAGCCGGCATCCCCTCGCCCCCCCGGCGATCGCGTTCGCCCTCATCGGAGCCCTCTCCATGCCTGGAGCCGTGCCCGCCGCCACGCCCTCAAGGTCCGCGCAGGGCGCGGCCAGTCCCCCCGTCGCCGAGAAGCACCCGCACGCCTACACGCTCCACGGCGACGCCATCACCGACGACTACGCCTGGCTCAAAGACAAGAAGGATCCGAAGGTCATCGCCTACCTGGAAGCGGAAAACGCCTTCACGGACTCGCTCACCGCCGACCAGGAGCCGCTGCGGAAGCAGCTCTACGACGAGATGCTGGCGCGGATCCAGCAGACCGACCTCTCGGTTCCCTACCGCAAGGGTGGCTACCTCTATTACACGCGCACCGAGGAGGGGAAGCAGTACCCGATCCACTGCCGGAAGAAGGGCGACGAGAAGGACCCCGAACACGTGATGCTGGACCTGAACGAGATGGCAAAGGGCCACTCGTTCATGGCCATCGGCGACCTGTCGGTGAGCCCGGACGGCCGGCTGCTCGCCTACACGATCGACGACAACGGCTACCGGCAGTACCGGCTGCACGTGAAGGACCTTGCGACCGGCGACACGCTCGCCGTGACCGACGAGCGCGTGACGAGCCTGGCGTGGACCGCCGACGGCGGCACGTTGTTCTACACGCAGGAGGACCCGGTCTCGAAGCGGAGCTATCGCCTGCTCTCGCGCGAGCTCTCGCAGCCGAACCCGGTCGCGCGTGACGAGGAGAAGGACGAGCGCTTCGACGTCCAGGTGCAGCTCTCGCGCAGCGGCGAGTGGCTCCTCTACACGATCTCCAGCCACACCACGTCGGAAGTGCGCGTGCTGCGCGCCGACCAGCCCACGCGCACCTGGACCACGATCGCGCCGCGCGTGCAGGATCGCGAGTACTACGTCGACCACCGGCGGAACGAGTTCTGGATCCGCGTGAATGACAAGGGCCGGAACTTCCGGCTCGTCACCGCGCCGGTCGACACGCCCGATCCCTCCCACTGGACCGAGGTGGTGCCGCACCGCGACGACGTCATGATCGCCAACGTCGAGTGCTTCGCCCACCACGTGGTGGTGAGCGAGCGCGAGCACGCGCTGCCGCAGATCACCGTGCTCGAGCCGGAGAAGAAGCGCACGCGCCGGGTGCCGTTCGCGGAGGTGGCGTACACGGTGGGCCCGGCGGCGAACGAGGAGTACGACCCCAAGGCGTTCCGTTACGCCTACCAGTCGTTCTTGACGCCCCCGAGCGTCTACGACCTGGACCTCGCCACGCTCCAGTCGAAGCTCCTCAAGCGCACCGCGGTGCTGGGCGGCTGGGATCCGTCCCACTACGCCATGGAGCGTGTGAGCGCCACCGCGACCGACGGCACGCAGGTGCCGGTGACGCTGCTCTACAAGAAGGGGTTCAAGCGCGACGGCACGGCGCCGTGCCTGCTCTACGCCTACGGCTCGTACGGCATCTCCTCCAACGTCACCTTCAGCTCCAGCCGCTTCAGCCTCGTCGACCGCGGCGTGGTGTACGCGCTCGCGCACATCCGCGGCGGCGGCGACCTGGGCAAGAAGTGGCACGACGCCGGGCGCATGCAGAACAAGATGAACACGTTCACCGACTTCATCGCCTGCGCCGAGCACCTGAAGCGCGACAAGGTCTGCGCCCCCGACCGGCTGGTGATCCAGGGCGGCAGCGCCGGCGGGCTCCTGATGGGCGCGGTCACGAACCTGCGGCCGGAGCTGTTCACCGGCGTGCTCGCACAGGTGCCGTTCGTGGACGTGATCAACACCATGCTCGACGAGTCCCTTCCGCTCACCGTGGGCGAGTTCGAGGAATGGGGCAATCCCAAGGTCGCCGCCGATTACGCGGTGATGAAGAAGTATTCGCCGTACGACAACCTGCACGCGGCGTCCTACCCGGCGATGCTGGTCAAGACGAGCCTGAACGACAGCCAGGTGGGCTACTGGGAGCCGGCCAAGTTCGTGGCCAAGCTGCGCTCGCTCGACACCGGCGCGAAGGCGGTGCTGTTCAAGTGCAACATGGGCGCGGGCCACGGCGGCGCCTCGGGCCGCTACGACGCGCTGCACGAGGTGGCGTTCGACTACGCCTGGGTCTTGAACACGCTCGGCGCTGCGAGCGTGAAGGCGATCCCCTAGAGCGGGGCTCGGGTGCGCCTGGCGGTCTTTCCCGGCGCCAGCTTCGCGAGTGCCCCGAGATCCAGCACGCCCTTGGCGCCCCAACCCCTCGTGCCCGCGGGGATCTTGGGGCGGAACGCCTCGTAGAGCGCGTAGGCCTTTTCCGCGAGCTCTGCCTTCGGGAACGCGGCGGCGAGCTTCTTCATCGCCGCGCGCGCGTCGGCGAGCGCGTCGCCGAACTTGGCGTCGAGGTATTTCTCCACCGCCTCGGGTGAATCCGGCTTGCCCGATTCCGAGACGGTGCGCAGGCCCTGCGGTGTGCTCACCACGGGGACGCTGCGGCCGAGGAGCAGGACGCTCCCGGCTTTCGCCTTCGGGCGCTTGCCCTTCTCGCCCTTCGCACCGGGCTCGCTCGGCTCGCGCAGTCCGATGTGCACGGCCTTCGACTGCGCGTTCATCCCCGCCACGGCGCGGCCAAGCGTGAGCGCCTCGTCGCGCGCGTGCCCGAGCCGCTCGGCGACCACGGACGCCCACAGCGTCATCACCGGGGCGCGATTGATCTCGATCGTGGTCACGCCGCCCATCCTACCGCAACGAACGACGCGCCCCGATGGGAGGTCCCACCGGGGCGCGCTCGCGTGG
>DATLUU010000039.1:0-5544 GCA_035577885.1 Verrucomicrobiia bacterium | reverse complement strand
CAGTCCCGCCCCGTCACCCGCGAGCCACGACGACAGCAGCTGCCCCAGCGACTCCACGGTGAACACCCAGCCCTGCGCCGCGCGCTTGCGGGCGCGATCGAGCGCCGTGCCCGAAGCCGGGCTCGCCGTCGCCGCGCGCAGCGCCTCGCGCACGCGCGCGGCCACGGCCGCGGTGGACTCCGGGCGCGCGACCGCGCTCACCATGAGCAGGCTCGCGTCGCGGCCCGCCGAGAGCACCGTGTGCGAACCGGCCGGCAACGCGCCGCCCTCGAGCGCCTCGCGCAGCACCGCCCAGCCCGCATAAGCGGGGTCCCCGCGTCCCGGGCCCAGCAGGAGCGCGCGCACCTCGGTGACCGGGCTCCCCGGCAGGTCCGAGACCCAGACGCCCTTCGGTCCCGCCACCGCGACGCGAGCCGGCTCGGGAGCGGCCTTCCCCGCCCAGCGCCCGAACCACTCCTTGGCCCCCGCGAACGCGCGCTCCGGGTCCAAGTCGCCGGCGATCGCCAGCACGGCGGCGTCCGGCCGCCAACGGTCGCGATGGAACGCGCGCGCCTGGTCGCGGTTCGCAGACAACAGCAGTGCCATCGTGCCGCGCGGCGCGTGGCCATAGGGATGCGCGCCGAATGCGAGCATGGTCGCGCGCTCGTCGGCGAGCTGCGCCGCGTTCTGTGCCTCGGTGCCGAGCTGTCCGGCGACCTGGCGGCGAAGATTCTGGAACGCCTCGTCGGCGAACGCCGGATTGACGACCGCGTCGCTCAGGATCTCCAGCACGCTCTCGAACTCGCTCGCGCGGCAGCCGGCGCCGATCTGCGCCGCGTCGCGCGTGACGCTCACGGCGAGCGTGGCGCCGAGCGTGTCGAGCTCGGTCTGGAAGTCGGCGGCCGAGCGCGACGTGGTGCCGAGGCGCAGCATCTGGGCGGTGAGGTAGGCGAGGCCGTCCTGGCTGGCTCCCTCCGCGCGCAGCCCCGCCGCGACCTGGAGCTGGATCTGCGTCACGCGCGCGCCGGGCCTGGGGAACACCACCACGCGCAGGCCGTTCGACAGCGTGCGCGCGATCGGCGTGAGCGTGGCGCGGCCGGGGGCGCCTTCGGCGCCGGCGCGCACGGGGGCGAGGGCCATCGCCAGCAGGAGTCCGCCGGCGAGGAGCGCGCGCGCCCGGATCATCGCGAGCCGCCCTCGGTCGACGGCAGCATCCACACCGTGGCACGACCGGCATCGGTCATGACGCGCGCGGCGACACGCTTCAGGTCGGCAGGCGTCACCTTCTCGAACGCCTCCAGCCGGCGCGTGGCCACCGTGGCGTCGCCGGCCAGCAGCTCCGCTTCACCCAGGGCCTGGCCGCGCTGGCGCGAGGTCTGGAGACCGAACCATACCGAGGACTCCAACTCGCGCCGGGCGCGCTCCACCTCGAACGCCTCCGGAGCTCGCTGGCTCATGCCCTTCGCGGCTTCGAGCAGCGTGCGCTCGACGGCCTCCGAATCGGCGCCCGGAGGCACCACCGCGAGCGTCCACAGGAGCGAGCCATCGCGCTGGACGGAGCAGCCCGCCTGCGCCGCCACGGCGAGGTTCCAGTCGCGCACGAGCGCACCCGGGATGCGCGCATCGGGGCCGCCGCCCAGGCAGATGGCGAGCATCTCGAGCGCGGGCGCATCGGGGTCGCCGGCACCGGGTCCGCGCCAGCCGACCAGGCAGAGCCGCACCCCGCTCGATCCCGGCCTGCTCAGCTCCGCGAGCCGCTCGCTCGCGCGGCCGCCCGCTTTGGGCGCGGCGGCTATGGCAGCGCTCGCGGGCGTGCCCTTCGGCTTCCCCTCGAAGCGCTTGCGGATCTCCGCCAGCGTGCGGTCCCGATCGAACCCGCCGGTGAGCGTGAGCACGGCATTCGCCGCCCCATAGCGCGCCTTGCGCCAAGCCTCCACATCGGCCGGCTTGAGCGCGTCGCTCCCCGCCGCCGGTGGCGCGCCCGTGCGCGCGTACGGGTGGCCGGGCCATGCGGTGCCCCAGAGTCGCGCGAGCGCGTTCGTCACCGCGGTGCGCTCGGAGCGCGCGCGCTCGGCGCGGATCGCGGCGCGCTCCGCCGCGAGCTGCTCGGCGGTGACCGGCGTCCCCGGCAGTCGCGCCGCGAGGAAATCGAGCGCGGCGTCGAGGCCGTCCGCGGGCACCGTGGCCGAGAGACCGGTCATGTCCGGCGTCACCACGAGCTGGCCGGTGCCGCCCTCGGCCTCGAGGGGGTTCAGCGGATCGGCGGCACCGTCACGGAACGTGAGGCGCGCGGCGAGGAGCGCGAGTCCCGCCTGCGCGGTCGCCTCGTTGCGGGTGCCGGAGCGATACCAGAGCGTGGCGTCGACCGTGCCGGAGAGCGAATCGGGTGCGAGCACGACGCGCAACCCGTTCGCCAGCGTCACGCGGGTGGCGTCGAGCCCGGGGGCTGCCGCCGAGGCCAGGGATGCGAAGCCGAGTGCGAGCAGGGAGACCGCGGTGGACCAGCGCAGGGAAGGGCGCATCCCCTAGAGATTGGTCGCGCCGGCTCGTTCCGTCAACGCAGCACGATGACCCGGGCGGTGGCGAGCCGGCTTGCGCCGTCCACCGAGACGAAGTAGAGCCCGGGCGCGAGCGCATGGCCGTGGGCGTCGTCCCCGGTCCAGACGAGGTCACGGGCGCTGCCCGGCGAGAGCGAGCCCGCCCCCAGATCGCGCACCACGCGGCCGCTGGCGTCGAAGACGCGCACGCGGTAGTTGGCGGGCGCGGCGTTCGTGCCCAGCGTGATGCGCAGCCGGACCGGTGTGGCGCCCGCGCGCAGCGGATTCGGGCCGCTCAGGTGGAGCGCGAGCGGGCCCTTGAGGTCGGGGGCGTGGAGCGTGTCGGGCACGTAGCGGAGCGCCGCGAGCCCGTCGGGCAGGCCCCAGCCCACGAGCGTGTCGGGGTTCGCCGCGTGCAGGGCGCTGTGCTTCATCGCCTGGATGATCATCACCGGCGGCCACGTCGGCCGCGCCTGGATCAGGCAGGCGGCGAGCCCGGCCACGAGCGGCGCGGAGAACGAGGTGCCGCTTGCGCGGGTGTAGGTGTTCGGGTCGCCGCCCGGGTAGGCGAGCCAGTTCGCCACGCCCTGCGCCGAGAGATCGGGCTTGATCCGCCCGTCGTAGGTCGGGCCCTTGGACGAGAACGCCGCGCGGTTCCCCAGCGAATCCAGGGCGCCGATCGCCATCACGCTGTCGCCGTTGGCATCGGCCGGCGCGCCGATCTTGTAGCCCACCCAGGAGTGCGTGCCGTCGTTGCCGGCGGAGACCACCACCAGGATGCCCTTCGCGGCCGCGATCTCCGCAGCGCGGGTGACGGTGGTGGTGTGCCCGTCCAGCATCGGGTAGGTGATGTCATCCCCGGAAGTCCCGATTGGGTCGAAGTCGTTGTAGCCGAGCGATGAGCTGATGACGTCGGCCCCGAGCGAGTCGGCCCACTCGGCACCCATCGACCAGTACACCATCTCTTGCGGTGTCTCGCTGGGGTCGAACTCGGTGCGCCCGAGGATGGCGTTACAGCCGTAGGCCGAGCCCATGTAGCGGCCGCTCGAGCGGCCGGCGAGCTGGCTCAGGGTCATGGTGCCGTGCTCGAACGACGATGGATCGATGACCGTGTCCTGCACGGAGAGGACGCCGCGGATGAAGTCGCGCGTGCGCCCGCCCCCGACGGGGATGGTGCGCAGCGCCTCGTGTTTCTTGTAGTAGTTGAAGCCGTCATCCAGCAGGCAGACCTGGACGCCGAAGCCGATGTAACCGGAGTCGTGGACGGCGGGGATGTTGAGCCGCGAGAGCTGGCCGAGCGCGATGCCGTAGATGGTGCCCGCGTTCGCGGAGAAGCCCCCGGGTGCTGGCCCGGGCAAGGTGATGCGCTCGCCCAATGGCTCGCGCTCTCGCGCTGCGGCCAGCTCGACGGGCGCCACGTGGCGCACGAACGAGAGCCCAGCGAGCTGCACGAGCGCAGCGCCACTCGTGTGCACGGCGACGCGGTTGAACCAGCGCGACTGGCCGTAGACCGCGTAGCCCGCGGCCTCGAGTGCGTGGAGGTACGCGGGCTCGAGCGGCAGGTCCAGGTAGTCGACGAGCGGCTCGACGTGCGCCTTCTCGCGCCGGTGGCGACTCTCCGGCGTGAGCGCGCTCTCGGCCCCCGCGAGCTTCATGGCCAGGTCCGCGGGGCCCTGCTCGCCCTTGTCCTCGAACTCCACCCACACCGCCACCGGCGGGGCATCCGGGAGCGTGGAGAGCACCAGCCGCGGGTCGAGGCGCAACTGCGCCCTCGCGGCGGTTGGCGTGACGCCGGCGCCCGCGGCGACGGCGGCCACGAGCATCAGGCATGCGGCGAGGAGCAGCGCGGGCGGTCGCATCGACATGACCCTATTGTACAGCCGCGCTGGGACCTTTATCAGCCGCGTATGTCGTGGGTCGCCAGCGAATGGACCCTGCCCTCCAGCCACCCGACCGGGTGTCCGGCGGCGTCGGCGACGACGGGCCGACGGTGGGCGGCGAGGGACTCGGCCTCATCGGCGCGGAGCGCGCCGAGCGCCACCAGGAGCTCGATCGCGGCCGGGCCCATGGCGCGCATGGCGCCGTCCTCGCACTTGATGGCGATGCCGCGGGCGGTGGCGGGCTCGGCCACGAGCAGGAGCCCCTCGGCGCCGCTCTTCGCCAGGATGCGACCGTGCGCGGCGAGCATCAAGTCGGTGGCGAGCCGGCCCGTGCCCTCCACCACGACCGGCTCGGCGACCATGGCGCGGCCGATCCGCCCAAGGGCGAGCGCGCGCGCATCGCCGCCGCCGGCCATCGCCGCCGCGAGCCGCGCGTAGCCCGACGCCATCGCCGCGAGCTCGAGCCCGAACACGGGAACGCTGCAGCCGTCCACGCCGAGCTGGAGGCTGCCGGGCGCGACCCCGCAGCACTCGGCGACCGTGCGCAGCATGAGCTGCTGCAGCGGGTGCTCGAGGCGCTCGTACCCGGCCGCTGGCCAGCCTTCGGCCTTCGCCAGCGCCAGCATGCCGGCATGCTTGCCCGAGCAGTTGTTGTAGAGCGGGCTCCGGAGCGAGGGGTCGCGGCGCACGTCCTCCAGCGACTCGGCGTCCATGGGCTCGTGGTAGCCGCAGGCGAGGTCGGCGCTCGTGCGGCCGATGCGCTCGAGCAGGCCGCGGACGAGCGCCAGGTGCTGCCGGCTGCCCGAGTGCGAGGCGGCCATGATCGCCAGCTCGGCCTCGCTGCAATGGAGTTGGTCGGCGTGGCCGCGCTCGACCAGCGGCAGGAGCTGGAACGGCTTCGCGGAGGAGCGGAACGAGGTGACGCCGGCGGCGCCGGCGATCGGCTCGCCGCCGGCAGCCACCACGGCACACTGCACGCGGTGCCGCGACTCCGCGATGCCGCCGCGGTGGACGAGCACTTCAGCGCGCAGGTGGGCGTTCCTGCCCATGCAGCTCCCGGTCAGGGTGCGCCGGCCGTCACGGATCGCCGACGCGCCGGCGATGGCGCGTCAGCGGATCACGACCAGCCGGCTCTGGAAGTGGAACAG
>DATLUU010000038.1:0-6081 GCA_035577885.1 Verrucomicrobiia bacterium | reverse complement strand
CCCCACGACAGCCACGGCGCCACCACCGGGCCGTTCGCGGCGTCGTAATTGAGCGCCGGGTCGCCGGCGAGCTGCTGCGCGATCACGCGCTTGATGGCGAACGCGTTCTCGTAGGCGTAGGGCTCGGGGTTGAGCGTGGTGCTCGCGTAGCCGGCGTAGATGCGACTGGTGAAGAACACCTGCTTCACGTTCGGGAGCTTCGCCTTGAGGATCTGCACGATCCTGAAGAACTGCGCCGCCAGCGTGTCGGTGGTGACCTCGAACGTGCCCGTGGGATTCGCGTTCGCGTCCTTCAACCACACGACCTGCACCTGCTTCGGCGCCGAGCCGTGGCCGCGGAGCCGCGTCGCCACCGAATCCCAGTAGGCCGACGTGGGCTGCGCCAGGATCTGCGCGGTCTGGCCGCCCACCGCGCAATCGATCGTGCGCACGTTGCCCTTGCGCACCGGGTCGGCGTTGCTCTTCGGCACGAACGCGCTGAACTCCTGCGTGCAGTTGCTCATGCCGATGGACACGAACACGACGTGGCCGTTGACGGCGTCGGGCTGGCCGAGCGTGTCGAGCGGCGTCATCGAGTTCGCGATCGCCACGCCGGCCGCCTCGTGCGCGGCGGGGCGCACGTTCGAGCCGCCGGGGTAGAGGCCGCCCTGCACGCCCTTGTAGAAGCCGGGGCCCAGGTCGTTCACCGGGATCATGCCCGTGGAGGTGCCGGCGCAGTTGGAGGCGTGGGCGGCGGGCGGGGCGATCGCGAGCGCGAGCAGCGACATCACGCGGAGGAACAGCTTCACGGGGGCCTCCGATCCGGGCGCCGGTCGAACCTATCGCCAGCGTCAGGCGGAATTCTAGGCCCGGCGCGCGGGCGGGGCCACCGGAAAACGCCGCGGCCGGCGAGGGGTGTTCCCCCGCCGGCCGCGCGGTCCGTCAGGTCCGCCGCCTACGGCGTCGCCTCGTCCGCGTCGAGCCACGCCTTCCACGCCTGCTCGTTGAAGTCGCGGCCGAGGAAGTCGTGCACGAGCTGCCCCGCCGGCTTGGAGCCGCCCGGGGCGAGCACGGCCGCCCTGTAGTCCTTGGCCACGCCCGGCGCCAGCAGGTGGTCCTTGTCGAACTTGGAGAACATGTCCTTCGCGATCACCAGCGACCACATGTACGTGTAGTACACGGCCGAGTAGCCATCGAGGTGGCCGAACGAGCACTGGAAGTGCGTGCCGTCCACGAACGGGAACGGCTGGTACTTCTTCACCAGGTCGCTGAACAGCTGGTCGGTCGATACGCCGGCCGGGTCGCGGTCGTAGCACGCGAGCGACAGCCCCGCGTACACCATCTGCCGCCGCACCAGCAGCCCCTTGCCGAAGTCGTTCGCGCGGTTCATGCGCTTCACCAGCTCGGCGGGGACGACCTTGCCGGTCTTGGGATCCTTCGCGAACGCGGCCAGCACCTCGGGGCTCTTCATCCACTCCTCGAGCATCTGCGACGGCGCTTCCACGAAGTCGTGCTCGGTGCGGATGCCACCCGTGCCCACCCACTTGTGATTGCCGGCGAACATGGTGTGCAGCAGGTGGCCGAACTCGTGGAAGAACGTGTTGACGTCGTTGTACTCGCACAGGCCGGGATCGCCCGCCTCGCCGCCCGGCAGGTTGCAGATCAGCGCCGCCTCGGGGATCTGGCGGCCCGCGAGGCCGGTGCGGATGTCGAACTGCGCCGCGTGGCTGTACTTGTTGGCGCGCGGGTGCATGTCGAGATAGAAGCGGCCGGCGAGCTTGCCGCCGTCATACATCTCATAGGCTTCAACGGCGGGGTCCCACACCGGCGCGTCCTTCACCCGGCGGAACTCGACGCTGAACAGCTTCGCGGCGATGTCGAGCACGCCCTGCTTGACCTGGTCGTACGGCAGGTACGCGCGCAGCTCCTGCGAGTCGAACGCGTAGTCGCTCTTCTTCACCTGCTCCGAGAAGTACGGGAACTCCCAGAAGTTGACGACCGTGGCGCCGGGCACGTCCTTCTGCTTGCGGGCGAGGAGCTGCGCGTACTCGCGGTCCTGTCGGGTCCCCGACGCCGCCACCACGCGGTCGATGAACGAGCGCGCCGTGGCGGCGTTACCCGTCATCTTGTCCGCCATGATGTAGTCGGCGTAGTTCGTGAACCCGAGCGCGGTCGCCAGCTCGAAGCGCTTCTGCCGCATGCGGTCCAGGACGTCGATGTTCTTCGGGTAGGCGCGGTTCTGGTACGCCATGTACATGCGACGGCGGAGGTCGTCGCTCTTCGCGTACGTGGAGATCGGGCCGTAGTCGGGGTACTCCACGGTCAGCGTGACCTTCCCATCGGCGCCCGGCTTGTGCCGGTCGATGAAGTCCTGCGGCAGGCCGTCGAGGTCACCGGGCACGCAGGTGACGGTGCTCTTGTCCTCGCGGATGTTGCGCCCGAACTCCTGGCCGATCAGCACCAGCTCGTCGTTCAGCTTCTTGATCTTGTCGCGCGTGGCCTGGTCCTTGTCCACACCCGCGAGCCGGAAGTCGCGCAGCGACTTCGCCAGGTAGTACCGCGT
The DNA here is from genome assembly GCA_035577885.1 of Verrucomicrobiia bacterium. GTDB lineage: Bacteria > Eisenbacteria > RBG-16-71-46 > RBG-16-71-46 > RBG-16-71-46 > JAIOPA01. The sequence goes on along the minus strand of DATLUU010000038.1, from coordinate 3,539 downwards.
CTCGGCATCGGCCTTGGACGTGTCGATGGCCGCGAGCGCGTCGTAGACCTGGCGGTTGAGCGAGAGGTCGGTGACGAAGCTGGAGATCTCCTGCGACATCCCCTCCGCCGCCGAGCGCGTCGCCGAGTCCGGGCTCACCTCTTCGATGAGGCCCGACTGCGCGCCCGCCATGTCGAGCTGGCGGCTGATCTCGTCGAACGGAGCCAGCGTGTTCTCGATCGTGTGCGCGCCCTTGACCGCGAGCATCTTCTCCATGGCCGCCTTGGCCAGCGCCAGCCGCTTCTCCTGCCGCTCCTTGAACTGCGCGGCGGTGGGCTTGCCGGTCCAGAACGGCGCGTTGTCGCCGCTGGAGCCGGACGAGGCGCTACGGGCGGGTGCCACGAGGATCAGGGCGAGCAGCCCGGCGCCGGCGAGGCACGCCAGCGGCTGCAGACGAAGTCGCATCGGGATCTCCTGGGTCGGTCGGAATCGGGGGGAGCGGCCGGTCACCAGCGCGAAGGCGCCGGGCCGACTCTGCACGGGCCCATGGGGGCTTGGGTGACCGTGGAACCTACCGGAGCGCCGGCGCCGCCCACAACGCAGGCGCTCCCGGCGCGGGGAAACGGGCCCGGGCGCGGCCCGCGGTGAGACGGGGGACGCGAGGCTGCGAGCAGCGTCTCACCTCCTGCCCGGCCCCCGGTCAGCGCCCTGCCTCCACCGGCGTGGGTCAGGCGAGAACCGGCGCCGCCCTTCTCGAATGCCCGATTTCGCGAGGCTGGCGGGCGCCCTACGGTTGTCGAGGCGGCCGCGGGCTGGGCGGCGCGATGAACCCTCTTATTATCCTGTTCACGGCTCTCGTGCTGTCCTCGACCAGCACGGACGGAGACACGCTCGCCTCCGCTCCCGAGTCCACGGTCACCGCGCCGGTCCCACCGGCTCGCTCCGGGCACACCACGATCTACGACCCGGTACGACGACGCCTGATCGTCTTCGGCGGCGATGGGGCCAGCGACGTCTGGGCCCTGTCCCTTGGCCAGACTCCTCCGAGGTGGACCGAGCTGGCTCCAACCGGCATCCCTCCTCGCGCGAACTACGGTCACACCGCGATCTACGACCCGAAACGGCATCGGATGATCGTCTTCGGGGGCGTGCAGACCGACAACGAGCTCTCGAACGAAGTCTGGGCGCTCTCGCTCTCCAACCTGAGGTGGCGGAAGCTCAACGCCCTTGGAATCCCGCCCGCGCCGCGGGAGTGGCATTCGGCGATCTACGATCCCGTACGGGACCGGATGATCGTCCACGGCGGATGGACGTCCCCCGACGGCGTCCTGGACGACGTGTGGGCGCTGGACCTGTCATCGGGCCCGACCTGGTCGCGCCTGCTCGCGAGCCCATCGCCCCCGGGCCACCGGTATCACAGCGCCCTCTATGACGAGCGCAGGGACCGGATGCTCGTGTTCAGTGGCTCGGGCCGGGTCGGCGCCCCGAGAGTGGTGTGGTCGCTGGCGCTCTCGACCGGGCAGTGGACGGCGCTCGGCACCACGGGCTGCTGGCCCCCTGGGGTTCCGTACGGGCGCCCGGCGTTCGTCGACGCAGCGAACGATCGCATGATCGTCGATGGAGGCGTCGACGGCGGTGTCTGGTTCCTGTCGCTGGAGTCGCTCGCGTGGTCGCGGATCGTGTCGTTCGATGCGCCGATCCCGCGCGACGGGCAGACCGCCACGTTCGATCCCGTCCACCGCCAGATGATCGTGTTCGGCGGGTACAGCACGTTCGGTACGGCGGATGGAACCGACCTTGCGGACAGCTGGGCGTTCGACGTCGACGCCCGAACATGGTCGGCGGTCGCCGCCAGCGGCGGATCAGGGGGAGATGCAGCGGTCGATGACCCGCACGAGACCGAGCTGGGTCCCGTTCCGTCGGTCGGCGACCTCGTGGCGTCGCGCGGCTACCCCTTCTTCGGCCTCGACGGCCGCATCTCCACGCGGCTGTGCATCGCGCGCGGGTTCGTGCGCAGCAGGTCCACGACCATCTCGCCCACGTCCTCGGGCTGGAGCGCCCAGCCCTGCTTCGCGGCCGAGCCGCTGCCGAACGCGGTCGCGACGCTGCCGGGCATGAGGTAGGTGACGCGGATGCCCTCGTCGCGCACCTCCTGGAACAGCGCCTCGCTGAAGCCGTTCACCGCGTGCTTGCTGGCACAATAGGCGGCGGCACCCGGGAACGCGTTGCGCCCGGCGAGCGATGAGACGTTGAAGATGTAGCCACCGCCGCGCTGGATCATGCGCGGGATCGCCTCTCGCGTGCAGTAGAAGACGCCGTTCACGTTGGTCTCGATCACCGCGTGCCAGTCCTCGATGCTCATCTCGGCGACGGGGGCGAAGGTGCCGACACCGGCGTTGTTGACGAGCACGTCGACGCCGCCCAGGTCCTTCTCGATCGCGGCGAACAGGGCCGCCACCTGCGCCTGCCGGCGTACGTCGAGCGCATAGCCGCGCGCGCCGTGGCCGATCTCGGTCGCGGCCTCGCGTGCCGCGGCACCGTCGCGCGCGGTGAGCGCCACGACCAGCCCTTCCTTCGCCAGGGCCTCGGCGATGCCCCGCCCGATGCCGCGATTGCCGCCGGTGACGACTGCGACTTTGCCCTGCCAGGATGCCATTGGACACCCTCCTCTGCGCCGAGCTTACAACTCTTCCGCGCTCAATCGCCGCACGAGCCGCGCCGTGCCGTCGCCCTGGTCGGCGATCTCCGCCAGCGTCGCGGGTGTGAACGCGACCTCTTCGCCCGTCAGCTCGTGCGCGATGCGCCCCACGAGCGGCAGGTGCGAGACGACGAGCACCAACTTGCTGCCCGGCGCCGCGGCGTCGATGGCCTGCAGCGCGTCCAGCGGCTCGCTGTCGGGGATCAGCTCGCGCAGCACCACGGCCGGGCGCGTCACGCCGGTCCCGGCGGCGAGCGTGCGCGCCGACTCCTTCGCGCGCAGGAGCGGGCTCGCGAGGATCACCTCGGGGCGCCAGCCCTCCGCCGCGAGCACGGCGGCCAGCTTCTGCAGCTGCTCGATGCCCTGCACCGTGAGCGGCGCATCGGGGCCCTGGCCGGCGGCGCGGCCGTGACGAAGCAATGCGAGGGTGCGGACCATGGCGTAAAGGAGAGTCCACGGGCGCGGTCGAGGTCAAGGTGACGCAAAGGACGCTCGCTGGCCGGATCGCGCTTCGTATGTTTTGCTGGGCTCCGGAGCGCGTGCTCTTGGGGCGCGCTCAGGTTGCTGCTGCATCGCGAACGGACTCGCGCGACTCGTCCACGCGCCGGGCCCGGATCCATCCAAGGAGGCGAACATGGCAGCCAAGAAGGCAACCAGGCGGGCGAAAGTCGTGACTGGAGTCCGCCGCCGCCCGGCGCACCGCCTTCCGCACCGCCCGCTTCGCCCGGCGCTTCGCCCGCCGGCGGCGGACTCCAGCCACGAGCTTCGCCCGCCTGGTTGCCTTCTTCGCTGCCATGTTCGCCTCCTTGGATGGATCCGGGCCCGGCGCGTGGACGAGTCGCGCGAGTCCGTTCGCGATGCA
>DATLUU010000037.1:0-5295 GCA_035577885.1 Verrucomicrobiia bacterium | reverse complement strand
GCCGAGGGCGTGCTGGGCCTCGTGCCCGAGCACGAAGGACACCTGGTCGAAGTCGGTCAGCGTGGAGAGCAGGCCCGCGAACACGAAGATCGAGCCGTCGGGGAGCGCGAACGCGTTCAGCTCCGGACTTCGGAACACGTGGACGCGGAGCGCGACGCCCTCGGGGCGTGGCACCCCCACGGTCAGCGTATCGAGCGTGCGCTGGAGAAGGCCGTCGAGGAGCGTGTCCCCCAGCGTGAAGCCGCGGCGCCACAGGATGTCGGCCTCGGCGCGGCCCTTTTCGACGAGGTCGCGCTGCACGTTCGCGGCGCGCGCACAGGTGGCGGCGGCCATGAGCCCGGCGAGCAGCGCACACGTCGTCAACGCACGATGGACGCGACCCGCGGTGCGCGGCTCGTGACGCAGCTCAACGACGGTCCGGCGCGGCCCTGCCGGTTCCGCATTCATCGACGGTCCTGACGGGGGAAGTATCGATTATGCAGGACGACAGCGCGCGGACGCCATCCCATGGCCTGTGTGACAACGCGCGTTCGCGCGATCGGTTCAGCCCGCCATGAGCTTCATCGTGTAGCCGGCGGCGAGCGTGATGCCGAGGTTGTCGTCGAGCGGGATCGGGAGCACCTCGACGAGCGTGGCCACGAACGCGCCGGCGACCGTGATCTGCAACGGCAGTCCCGCCGCGTGGGTCACGCATGCCGCCCATACGAGGCAGGTGACGAGGCAGCCGAGCGTGCCCTCCCACGACTTGCCGAACAGCTTGTGGCGGCCCCAGGCGCGGCCGACGAGCGCGCTCGCGGCGTCGCCGAGCACGGTGAAGCCGAGCGCCACGGCGGCGATCGGCTGCGGGAACACCTCGATCGCGATCAGCGCCGCGAGCAGCAGGTACGTCGATCCCAGCAGGCTCAGCGCCTCGTGCTGCCGGATCAGCTCACCGAAGAAGCGGCGGAAGATCGTGCGCACCCGCCGCTCGTGGATGCGCAGCACGTCGAGCGCGATGGCGGTGGCCGTGAGAGCGAGGAACAGGATGCGGAACTCGCCGCGCGAGCGCGGCCACGGCAGCGGCTCGAGGAGCAGCACCAGCGGCAGCACCAGGAACGAGAGGTGGATCGCCTTGCGGCGCGCCTCCGCCTGCCACTCCTTCCGACTGAGCGGTTCGAAGAAGCCGTCCCGCCTCTCGCTCACGGGCCGTCCGCGGTGACGGGCTTCAAGTCGCGGTACGCCTGCCGGTAGCCGAGGATGCGGCGCACGTAGTCCTGCGTGTCGGCATTCGCGGCCATCTCGCAGTAGAGCGCCCAGCCGCCGCGCTCGATCAGCAGCCGCCAGTCGGCGCGCACCTTCCCCGGGCCGGCGTTGTAGGCGGTGAGCGCCACGGGCGTGACGTTCTCGAAGCGCTCCATGAGCTGGTGCAGGTAGAAGGCGCCGTAGCGGAGCGCGCGGTCGGGCTGGAAGAGCAGCGTGTCGGCGGTGAAGCTCTCGTGCAGCGCGCGCGCCACGTCGCGCGCCGTGCCGGGCAGGAGCTGCGCCAGGCCGAGCGCGTTGCTCTTCGACACCGCGCGCGGATCGAAGCGGCTCTCCTGTCGCACCAGGCCCCACAGGAGCGCGCGCTCGACGCCGAGCGACATGGCGGCGGCGTTCAGCTCGCGCTCGTAGGCGGGCGGAAACGCCCACGGCACGAACCCCCACGCGGTGCTGTCGTCGGAGGGCGCGATGAGCGCGCGGTCGGCGGCCTTGGTGGCGCCGAACAGGTCGCCGCCTGCGTACGATGCCACCGCGATCGCGCGCCACGAGCTGGCGGCGAGCCCGCGCTTGCCCGGCAGGCGCTGGTCGCCGCGGTCGCGCGCGGAGACGATGCGCGTCGCCGCGTCGGGCAGCGCCAGCGGCCCGGAGAGCGCCACGACCGCGGCGACGAGCTTGGGCTCGGACGGATCCTCCTCCGCGGTCCACACCTCGCCGGGCCAGCTCGGGAGATCCAGCGTGTCGCGCGCCGCCACCGCGTAGACGTCGAAGCCGGGCTTCATCGCGAACTCGGCGCGGAGGATGCGATCGCCTTCCGGATCGCGCCGGCGCCGGAGCGCGACGCCGAGCCAGAAGCGGGCGCGACGGTCGTCGCTCGCGCGCCACGCCGCGATCGCCTGCGGCTCGCGGCCCACGATCCAGTCCATGAGCCCCGCGAGCGTCAGCGCCTGCGGCACGCTCGCGCGCGCGTCACTCGAGCCCGCGGCAACGCTGTCGGCGGCGCGGAACCCGCGCGCGGCGAGCGCGAAGCGACTCTCGTCCTGCGCCTCGCGCGCGTACTCGTACCAGGCCAGCGCGCGCATCGCGGGCGTGGCGGCGTCGGTGCCGAGCCGCGCGTAGGTCACCATCGCCGATTCGCTGTGCCCCGCCGCGCGCAGCGAGCGCGCACGCTCGAGCAGGGCGCGGTCCTCGTCCGCCGTGCCCCGGGTCCACGCCACCGCGGTGTCCGAGGCGGAGATCGCGGCGGTGAATCGCCGCCACTCGCGCAGCCACTGCGTGCGCAGGATGGCGTCGACGCCGCGCTCGGAGGCCGGCGCCGCTGCCATCACCGCCGAGTTCCGGGCGAGCGCGCGCGCGCGGTTGCCGTTCGCCCACTCGGCCAGCGCCGCGCGCCGCGAGAGCCGCAGCGCGAACGTCTCGCCACGCGCGCGCGCGAGCGACTCCAGGAGCTTCAGCGCATCGCCCGAGGCGGGGACCGCCCCCGGCGTCTCCTCGAGCACGCGGCGCGCCAGCGCCTCGCCGCCCGTGGTGTCGCGCGCCGCCACCATCACCGGCGCGAACATCGCCCGCCACGCCGCCTCCTCCCCCGCCGTCCACGCGCGCCGGTCGGCGGCATCGAGGATGTTGCCGGCGGCCTGCACGTCCGCTCGCGCGAGCGCGTACGCCGCCCGGCGCTTGACCGCGTCCCACGCCCACAGCGAGCGCCCGAGCCGCGGCTGCGAGAGCAGCGAGTCGGCGCGCACCGTGTCGCCGCCGGCCACGACCGCGTCGGCGAGCGGCACCAGCACCGCGGTGCCGGTGAGCCCCGTGTCGCGCGCCGCGGTCCACCAGGCGTCGACCGGGCGCCGGGCCCCGGTGGCGCGACCGCCCAGCACCGCCCCGTGCCAGCGCACACCGGCACTGGTCGCCTCCAGCCTCGGCGCCGGCGCCGAGGCGACCGGCGGCGTGCGCGCGCACGCCATCGCCAGCGCCAGCGGCAACGCCCGGAGTGCCGCGATCTGCGAGCGCCTCATTCCCATTCGATCGTCGCCGGCGGCTTGCTGGTCACGTCGAAGACGACGCGGTTCACGCCGCGCACCTCGTTGGCGATGCGGCTCGCGGTGCGCGCGAGCAGCGCGTGCGGCAGCCGCGTCCAGTCGGCGGTCATGCCATCCACCGAGTCCACCGCGCGCAACGCCACGACTTTCTCGTACGAGCGCTCGTCGCCCTTCACGCCCACCGTCGAGACGGGCAACAGAACGGCGAAGGCCTGCCATGTCTTCGCGTACCAACGAGACTTCCGCAGCTCATCCAGAAAAATCGCGTCCGCGTGCCGCAGCACGTCGAGATCGTGTTCGTCGATCGCACCCAGCACGCGCACCGCGAGGCCCGGGCCCGGGAACGGGTGACGGTCCACGAGCGCGGACGGCAGCCCCAGCTCGCGGCCCAGCTCGCGCACCTCGTCCTTGAACAGCCACCTCAGGGGCTCCACGAGCTTGAGGTGCATGCGCTCGGGAAGCCCGCCGACGTTGTGGTGTGTCTTGATCACCTGCGAGCCGAACCCGGCCGAGGCCGACTCGATGACGTCGGGATAGAGCGTGCCCTGGGCGAGAAAGTCGATCTTCCCGAGGCTCCGCGCTTCCTCCTCGAAGACCGCGATGAACTCCTCGCCGATGATCTTGCGCTTGCGCTCGGGGTCGGAGACGCCGGCGAGCTTGTCGAGGAAACGACGCTCGGCGTTCACGACGCGCAGGTTCAGGTGCCGCTCGGCGCCCAGGGCGCGCGCCACCTCCGCGGCCTCGTTGAGGCGCATGAGCCCGTGGTCCACGAGCACGCACACCAGGCGCTCGCCGATGGCGCGGTGGATGAGCGTCGCCGCGACCGTGGAGTCCACGCCGCCCGAGAGCCCGCACAGCACGCGGCCCTCCTTGCCCACCTCGGCGCGGATCGTCTTCACCGCCTGGGCGAGGAAGTCCTTCATCGACCAGCCGGGCTCGAGCCCGGCGATGCGGAAGAGGAAGTTGGAGAGCACCTGCTTCCCGTACGGCGAGTGCACGACCTCGGGATGGAACTGGATCAGGTGGTAGGGCTGCTTCGCGTGCCGCGCGGCAGCGAACGTGCAATTGGTGGTGTGCGCCACCTTCACCCAGCCCGCGGGCAGCGAGCGCACCTCGTCGCCGTGGCTCATCCACGCGCGGAAGCGCTGGGGCACGCCGGTGAAGAGCGGCGAGCGAGCGCCGCGTTCCTGGACGAACGTCGCCGGGCCGTACTCGCGCCGCTCCGCCTTCGCCACGTCGCCCCCCAGGAGCTGCGCCGTGGCCTGGAGGCCGTAGCAGATGCCGAGCAGCGGCAGGCCGAGGTCGTAGAGGCCGCGATCGGGGAGCGGCGCGGCTTCTCGATAACCACTGGCAGGCGACCCCGACAGGATGATCGCCGATGGATCGCGCTCGCGGATCGCCTGGAGCGGCGTCGGCCCGGGCACGATCTCCGAGTACACGCCCAGCTCGCGCACCCGGCGGGCGATCAACTGCGTGTACTGGCTCCCGAAGTCGAGGATCAGGACCTTGTCGGAGCGGGCGGAGCGGGCTCGGGGCATGCGCTCGGGGCCTCTCTAATGTAGGGGTGCGGGAGCGGCCTCGTCGGGCCCGTCGCCGCCGAGCGCGCCGCGGAAGGCGCCCAGCAGCAAGCGCGCGTCCCGTCCGGCGCGGAGGCGGAACATCAGGTGGCCGACCACGAGTATGCCGGCCATGACGGCGAACGCCGGCAGCAGCTCGAGCACGGCGCGCACACCCGCGCGGCCGGCCGCCACGGCGGCGAGCTGCAGGAAGAGCTGGGTGACGACGCCGACGACGGTGATGAAGGCCCAGAACGCCGCGAGCACGAGCACTTCGATGCGCGCGCCGACCATGACGTCGAACCGGGTCGGCACGCTGCCCTCGCGCAGCCACGCCCGCAGCACCGGGCCACCGCCGCCGAGCACGGGTGCTCCCAGGCTCATGCTGAAGTAGCGACCGCGGCGAATGCCGAACAAGTGGTAGCCCCGGTCGCCGAGCTCGATCCCGTCCGCCAGCAGCTGCTTGA
>DATLUU010000036.1:0-5997 GCA_035577885.1 Verrucomicrobiia bacterium | reverse complement strand
AGCGCCACCTCGGTCTGCGGCAGGTCGCGCGGGTCGTGCGCGAGCAGCGCCACCGAGAGCCCGGCCACGAGCGCCGCGCGCGCCGGCAGCAGCACCCCCGGCCACGCCACCACCACCGCGAGCGGCACGAGCGTGAGCCCGGCCACCGCGGCTTCGAGCCAGGGCTGCGTGTCGCGCGAGCGCGCCTGGGCGCGGCGCACGAGCGTCGCCGCGCCGAGTGCCGCGAGCGGCGCCAGGAACATGGCCGAGCCCGTCACCCAGGCCGGGAGCGCGAGCCAGGTGATCATCGGAGGAGCGGCAGCAGCAGTGCCAGCACCGCCACACCGACCAGGAACAGCAGGTACTCCTGCGCATCGCCCGAGTGGAGGTCGCGCGCCGGCGCACCCAGCGCGCGCGCGACGCTGGCGATCGCCGCCGCGAGCTGGCGTTCGACCACGGTCACCGCTCGGAACGTGGAGAGCGCGAAGTCGCGCGGGCCCGCGGCGGCGCTCTCGCGCAGCACGCCGCTCGCGTCGGGCTCGGGGATCAGCCGGCGGAGCGGCCAGCCCGCGAGCAGCATGGGGAGCAGCGCCGCGGCCCCCGCCACCGGGCTCACGTGGAAGCCCTGCCGCCACGCCCACACCAGCGCCGCAGGTCCGGCGAGCAACGTCGCCGCACCGCCCAGGCGCGAGACGCGCGGGGCGCGGTCCTCGCGCCGGGCCATGGCGCGCCGCTCGGGGGCTTCCACGACGCGGTTCAGCCACAGCGCGCTCGCCAGCAGCACCGGGGCCGCGAGCACGAAGTACTCGACCGGATGGAACTGGTGGCCCGAGAACCCGGCGTCGGCGAGGAGCGGCCACGCCAGCGACGCCCCCGCGAGCCAGCCCGCGAAGCGCCAGAACCGCGTCAGGCGCGCACCGCGGCGCACCGCCTGCCCGCGCAGTTCGGCCGCGAGCGCGATCAGCCTGCCTCCCGCGGCTCCGAGCCAGAGCAGGGCTGCGACCTCGCCGTGCACCACGTCGCGCGCCACGAGCAGCGACGCCATCGCCGAGTCGTAGACCACGAGCCAGCGCAGCGTCGCCGTGAGCGAGCGGCGGCTGAACGCGCGCAGCGCCGCGAGCACCACCGCGAACATGAGCGCCAGCGTCGCGATCTCCTTGACCAGCGGCGCCGCGGTCCACACCGGGGCCTGCCGCCAGAGCACGAGGAAGCCGGTCACCGGGAGGATCGCCGTGAGCCACGGCCCCACCGGCCGCGCCGGGCCGGTCAGATCCGGGAACGGGCGCGAGAGCGGCAGCGCCGCCATCAACTCGAGCCCCGCCCAGAGCACCGCGAGCGAGGCGAGCGTGCGCAGGAGCAGCATGGGATCGCGCGTCATCGGGAGCGGCGCCGGCATGAACGCCGGCGGCGTGATCGGGCCGCCCGCCGGCCCCGAGGCCACCGGCGCGAACACCAGCTTCAGTTCCGGCAACGCCAGGAACAGGGCCGCCGCGAGCCAGAGCGCCATGGGCGGCCGGCGCAGCCACCCCCAGCGCGCGAGCTGCTCGCCGCGATCCGGCAACGATCGCGCCCAGAGCCAGAACGCGAGCGCCACCAGCTCGAGCCCGATCGCCGCCCAGACCAACCCCGGGAGCGTGAGCAGCAGCACGCCCAGGGTGGCGCATGCCGCGCCGGCGTAGTTCGGGGGCACGCGCAACCGCGGGAGCGTCACGATCAGTCCTGGAGCTCGTGGGCGTCGGAGACGAACGCCGACCCCGCATAGCGTTCGCGCCCCTCGGCGATCCGGGTCACGATCAGGAACGCGAGCGCGGTGGCGAGCAGCGCCGCTCCCGCCGGGGCGCCCTCGTGCGCCACGTCCGCGGCGCGTCCCGAGGCGGTGAGGAGCTCGAGCCCCACCCCCAGCCCGCCGATCGCCAGCGACGCCCGGCGCACGTGCCGGCGCATCATCAGGTGCAGGAGCCCCAGGCCGAGGAGCATGGCGCCGAGAGAGGCGCGGCGCGCGTCATCGGGCTCGAACGATTGCCGCCACACGGCGGCGAGCATGAGCGCCAGCAGCGCGATCCCCAGCGGCAACGCCACCGCCCCGGCCTCGAACCCGCGGCGGCGAGGCGGGCGCGGGAGCAGGTCGGGGCGCTCGGGCCTCCCTGCCTGCCAGGCGATCAGCAGCCACAGCGCCACCCAGGCACCGCGCGCCCACCACGGCACCGCCAGCTCGTCCAGGAGCCCGACCGCGAGGGCGCACACCATGGCGGTCCCGCGCGCGAGCACGCGCCCGGGGAGCAGCGTCGCCACGAGGATCGCGCTCGGCAGCGCCAGGAGACGCGCCAAGTGGAACGGCCCCAACGTGGTCCAAGCCTCGAGCAGGTGCATACGGGATCCCTCCCGTTGTGCTGCGAAGATTGTTGCTCCGGGGTCCTGGAGGCGTTTGGACGCTGCTCCGCCACCATCCCACAACGACTTACGGCAGCGGCGACCGCCAGCAACAATCCTCGCACCACAAGCTACGGGATGTGGACCGCCTCGGCGGCGCGCAGGGCGGCCACGAACGCCTCGGCGTTCGGCGCCTCGCGCAGCGACTGTCGGACCGACTCCTCCTTGAGCAGCCTCGAGATGTTGGCCAGCACCTTCACGTGCAGCGCACCCCCGCTCTCGGGTGCCACGAGCAGGATGAACAGCCGCGCGGCCTCGCCGTCGGCGGACTCGAACTCGATGCCCTCCGTCGAGACGCCGCAGGCGGCCACCATACGGTCGACCAGCTTCGCCTTGCCGTGCGGGATGGCGACGCCGTTCCCGATCCCGGTGCTCATCATCGCCTCCCGGCGGAGGACGCGGTCCAGGATCTCGCCCTGGCTGTCGATGCCGTGCGCCGACTCGAGCAGCTCCACCAGCTCGGCGATGGCGTCGCGCTTGGTCCGCGCGCGCAGCCGGGTGTTGACGGCCTGGGGGTTGATGAGTTCGGTGAGCCGCATGTTCGGTTCCGCGAGTGGGGGCCACGGGCGTTCCAGCTTGAATCTGCAAACTAGAGAGCACGCCGCCCAGCGTCAAGCATCAATCCCCGTGGGACGCAATGCACTACGCCGTACGCCTGCCTCGCGCGGCCGCACCCCCGCGCCTGTCGGTCGGCCCCGCTCGCGCGTCCGAATCCTGTCACGCCGGGAGCGCATCAGGGGTAGACATGGGGCGCGCCGGCAGCTCCCGTGAACGGCGCGATAACCCTGTGTTCGGAGGTCCTGATGACCAGGCGGCTGCGACTCGCTCTCGCGGCAGGCTTGTTGGCGGCATCCGCCGGCGGCGCGCTCGTGGCCCGGGCGGGCGAGCCCGCGATCCGCGCCGAGGTCTTCAATGGCGTCCCCCGGATCACGCTCGAGGGGAGCTACGTGGGGGCCCACTACACGGTGCGGCGCGCGGACACGCAGGGGCAGCCGTTCGAGGTGCTGGGGGTGCGGGACGCGCTCTGCACCGGGGACTGCACCGTGATCGATCCCGATGCGCTCGTGGGAGCGACGTACCTCTATCGCTTCGACGTCACCGGCGCCGACGGGATCGCGCGCACGTTCGGGCCGGTCGCCGTGACCATCGGCCGGGCGGCCGAGTGGCTGGGGGCGAACCCGTCGCCCAACCCGCTCCGCGAGCGCGGGACGCTGCGCGTCACCGCGGGGCTCCCGGCGGGGGCGCGTGTCGGCAACGCCGCACGGGCGACCGGGCTCCCGGGCGAGGTGACGCTCGTGGACACGAGCGGGCGTGTCCTCCGCACGCTGTGGCGCGGCACGCTGGACCGGCTCACGTTCGACGTGCCGTTCGTCGCCCGCGACGAGCAGGGCCGGGCGATCCCGCCCGGGCTCTACTTCGTCGTCGTCCGCGCGGGCGAGCACCGCTCGATCTCGCGCATCGCCGTCGTCCGCTGACGGCTGCCCGGTAGTCTCGGAAGCGCTCCGGCGAAACTTCGTCGCGGTGCCCGTAACCGTCGCTCCCGGCACGCGTTCGCGCGCGCCGCTGTGCTACGCTCGTGCTGATTCCGAGCGGTGCATCGGCAGCGTCGTGCACGACAACACCCGTGAGGCCATCCCCAGTGTCTCAGGGCCGCAGGTTCATGGCTGGGCAGCCGGCAGGGAGGCAGGGCAGCCCGTGAAGCAGCAGCACATTGGATTCCGTGACCTCTTGGAGCGGCTGCTGCCCATCGATGAGCTGCCCTCGGTCGACCGGCTGCGCGTGCAGCGCGCGCTGCGATCGGGGATCGCGATCGAGGTGGAGCGCGCCGCACTGCGCGCCATCGACCTGCTCGAGCAACAAGGCGCGATCCGCCGGCTCCCGGCCGACGTGAGCGCGGGCGGCGGCCCGCAGGTGCGCTACCAGCGCCGCGACGAGCACGACATCATCACGCTGCAGCTCCCGGGTCCGCGCGTGCGCGACGGCATCACCATCGTGTCGAAGAGCGCGCTGCCCATGCAGGCTCCGGCACGGCTCGACCAGGTGCGGCGCCTGCTGCGGCTCGACGATCCGCTGACGTTCGCCGACCCGCGCACGGGCACCACGCGCGCCGGGCTGCGCGAGCAGCTGGACCAGGCCGGGCGCGAGCTCCTGGGCTCGGAGTCGGTGCGCTACTTCGCGCGGGGCGAGGACGAGCCGGGAGCGCCGAGCGGCGGGCCGCTCGACCGCTCGCTCGCGGACGACGCGCTCAAGCACTTCGGCATGCTCTTCTACTGTCCCGACACCGAGCGCTCGAGCACGCTGCTCCATCCTGGCCGCAGCATCGGCACGCGCGCGCTGGTCGTGGTGGCGGTGACCGGCAGCGAGGGCCAGCCGCTCGGGCTGCTCGAGGTGCACCACGCCGACCCGGAACCGCTCCGGCCCACCGATCTCGCGCTCGTGGCACTGCTCGCCGAGTTCGCGGGCGGCGTGCTCGAGCGCGCCACGCGCATCGAGAAACTGGTGTTCGTGGACCCGCTGACCACCGCCTACAACCGCTCCTACTACGACCTCCAGATCCGCAACGAGATCGCACGCGCCCAGCGCGAGCAGAGCTCGCTGGCACTGCTGATCGCCGACATCGACGACTTCAAGTCGTTCAATACGTCGTTCGGATACGAGGCCGGGAACCAGGTCCTGGTCCAGGTGGCGGCGGCGTTGCGCGCAGGCGTGCGGCCCTTCGATACCGTCGCGAGGTGGGGCGGTGAAGAGTTCGCGGTGCTGCTGACGCCGCCGGTGATCGAGGACGACGTGCTCGCGATCTCCGAGCGTCTGCGCGTCGCGGTGGAGAACACCGCGATCCGCCTCGAAGGGCTGGACGGCCGCGCCCACCGCGTGAACGTCACCGTGAGCGCGGGCGTGGCGATGTTCCCCGACCACGCCGACAACGCGCAGGACCTGTGGCGCCTGGCGAACCAGGCGCTGCTCCAGGCCAAGCGCCCGCCCAAGAACCAGGTCGTGTTCTACCGCCCGAAGGGCGAGCGCGGGTTCGGGACGCGCACGTAGGTCGCTCCCGGCGCGTTCTTGCCGCCGTCCGGGCGGGGGCCGGTCGTACACTGGACAAGTGCCTCCGCTGCCCGGAGCACGTTCCCGAGCCGCCATCGCGAGGAGGCCGACATGCGCAACCTTTCGCCTGCTTTCGCTCTCCCGCTCCGTGCGAGCGCATTCGCCGGCGCACTGCTCGCGCTGGCGACCTCGCTCCCGGCGCCCGCCGGCGCCAGCACCGTCAACCTGCGCTGGAACGACTGCTGGGGCGACGGCGGCGCCGCGAACCGGAGCTTCGCCTGCAACACGAACTCCGGTTCCCAGTTGCTCGTGGGCTCGTTCATCTCCCCCTTTGCTGTGCCCGGCGTCGTCCGTCACGACGTCCTCGTGGAGGTCGCCTTGAACGCGGCCTCCGTCCCGGCGTGGTGGATGTTCAGGAACGCCGGGACCTGCCGGCAGTACTCGCTCACCGTCCGGGCCACACCGCCGGTGACGGCCGTCCAGTGTATTCATTGGGCGCGCACCTTCACGCTGGGAGCGATCCTCACCTACGTCACCATCGACCCG
>DATLUU010000035.1:0-4217 GCA_035577885.1 Verrucomicrobiia bacterium | reverse complement strand
CGTCGTCGGGTCGACCCGATAGAGGGCCCCCGGGCAGGTGCTCGGACCCGACGCCGGGGTGCAACTGATGAGGTTCTGATAGTCGGTCACAACGATGGTCCCGTCGGCTTCCAGGGTGACTCCCCAAGGACGCATGATCGGGCCACTGGAGGATATCGTCGACGTCGCGCCGGAACTCGGATCGATCCGAAGGATGGCGTAGGGGCCACCGACGCTGGCGTTCACGACGATCACGTCGCCACTGGCATCCGCAGCAAGCCCCATCGGAGCATTGAGTCCCGTGTTCGAGATCTTCGAAGTGGTGCCGGTTGTCAGGTCGACGCTGTAGATATGGAACTGCGGCCCGTCGATCAACGCAATGTAGCCGAGGTTGTTGCCACCGACGGCGAAGCACTGGACACTGCCGTTCACGACCTTGGCTTGTGCACCGGACGCCGGATCCACACGAATCAAACCGTTTGAATCGGACAGGTAGAGTTGTCCATCGGGCGCCCAATCAATTGAAAATGGGAATGAGAGAAAGCCGACCGACGTGATCAGAGTTTGCGCTCCGGTGATCGTGTCGATCTTGAAGACGGCGCTCGACGACCCGGAGACCGCGAAGACGTCTCCAGCCGCATTCGTCGTGACGTCGCCAAATCCCTGAGGCTGCCCTTTCGAGAGTTCGTGCTGGGCGCCGGTCACGTGGTCGACGAAGATCAACCCCGACTCTCTCCGGTCCGCGACGATGATGTCACCCGTATTGACTGCCGAGGACATTCCGGGCCACGCAACTACAAGACCCGCCGCGCACAGCGACCATCGGCAAACTTTCCTGACCGCGGGATGCATTGGCACCTCCGATCAGCTGCTCGGATGGGCAGCCGTGAAGGTATCGGGCGCCCTAGGAGGGAACTGAAGGGCCGGAGGGCCTGGGCGTTTACGCGGGCCAGGGAATGCTGCAGCTCCGACGCGCCTCGGGGTCACCGTCGCGCATGGGCCTGCACGAGCTCTCCGTAGACTTCGTCCATGCTCGCGACGATGGTCGGCCACGCGAAGCGCGAGCGCACCGACTCCACGGCCTTCGCACCCAGCTCGTGACGCCGCTTCGGGTCCCTGAGCAGCTCCTCGATCCGCGCCGCCAGCGCTTCGTCGTCCGCCGGCACGAGCAGCGTCGGATCGATCGGCCCCAGGATCTCGGGGCTGGCGCCGCTGTCGGTGGCGACGACGGGCGTGCCGCTGGCGAGACCTTCGACGGTCGAGATCCCGAAACCTTCCATCGAGCGCGACGGAACCACGATCAGGTCCGCGGCACGGAGCAGCTCGGGCAGATCCGCGTCCGGAACACGGCCGAGGAACTGGACCTGTTGCTCGAGTCCGAGCTCGTTCCGGAGCGCCTCGAGTGACTTCCGCTCCACGCCGGCGCCACCGATCGCCACGGTGAACGGGAGCCCGCGCGCGGCGAGTCTCGCGGCGGCGCGGATCAGGATGTCGATCCCCATCCTCCGCACCAGGCGGCGCACGCTGACGATCAGGAATCCTTCCTGCGGCAGGCTCAGGCGCTGCCGCGCGGCGACGCGGTCTCCCGGCGCGAACCGCGTGAAGTCGAGGCCCGCCGGGATGATGCGCACCCGCTCGCGTGCCGACGGCACCAGCGCTTCGACCTGGCCGAGGACGAACTTCGTGTGCACGACGATGCGCTCGGCGCGCTGCAGGCACCGCCGATCGAGGAGCCCGATCGCCGACGACTTGAGCCGGTCGCCGAGTCCGAGCGGCCGCTGCCCGTCCGCGGGAGCGCCATCCAATCGCTCGGCCTCGAACTCGAGCTGATGGGCGGCATGGAAGCTCAGCACCCGCCGCGCCGGGAACGCGCCGCTCAAGGCCGGGACCGCGCTCGCGATCTGGTGCGCGTGGATGATGTCGAAGCGCTCGCCTGCGAGCCGGCGCAGGGCGTGCGCGACCTGGTCCCGAACGGCGAGGAAGAACCGGAGTCCGCGCGCCGGCCCCAGCGGGTAGCGGAGCATCCGGAACCCGTCGAGCCGCTCTTCGGCGGGGAACCCGCCCGTGTCCCCGGCGAGCACGGTGACGTCGTGGCCGGAGGCGGCCTGCGCGCGAGACACGCCATGGATGAAGCGCTCCGCGCCCCCGAACACGTCCGGGAACACGAACGTGGCGACGTGGAGGATCTTCACGAGGCGGTCTCGCGTGTCGCCCAGAACACCAGCTTGTTGCGGATCATTCGTCGCACGCCGGCGAACGCGAGCGCGCCCACGGACCGTGGCAGCCACCGGAGCTGCGGCACCACCGCCGCGTAGTGCCGATCGGAATAACTGTAGGACGGCACGTACTCGCTGTGCGCCCGCAGCCGGTGACGCTTCGCCAGCCACTCCACCTGCCGGCGCCCCATCAGGTGCACGTGCGGGCCACCGAGGAGGTCCTCCACGAACTGCACGTTGGTGAGCGTGCCGGCGATCCCGCCCGCGCCCGCGAGCGAAGCGATACGGCCGAGGCGATGCGTGATCGAATCCGCGCCCGGCGTGGCGTGCAGCATCACCCCGCCGGGTCGGAGCACGCGCACGCAGTGCTCGAAGAACGCGCCCAGGTCGTGCACGTGCTCGACCACGTCGAGCGAGCACACCGCGTCGAACTCGCCGTCGCGCCATACGGAACGATCCTCGAGCGGCGCGCTGCGGACATCTTCGATGCCGCAGTGCTCGCGCGCGTAGCGAACCGACGCCAGCCGGAACTCGAGCCCGGTCGCGCGCGCGCCCCGTCGCGCGCACTCGCGCAGGAAGTGCCCCTGGCCGCAGCCGATGTCGAGCACGCGCGCACCGGCCAGGGGGACCGCCCGCTCCAGCCTGGCGGCGAACTCCGCCCCCTTGGCCGCGTGGGCGTTCATCTCGGACTCCGAGATCCAGTCGCTGGATTCCACGTCCAGCTCCTGGGTGAGCGCCGGCGGCGGCGCCGCCATCCAGTCGTAGAGGTCCTGGAACAGCCCGCAACTCGAACACGCGGCAGCCTCGTAGCTGGGCTTCGATCCGAGCACGTACACGCGGCCGTGCCGATCCGAGCGGCACAGCTTGCAGACGAAGCTCATTCCGTCGCGAGCGGGCACTGGCAGGGACATCTACGGCACCTGCCCGAGCTTGACCAGCGCCGCCGTCAGCTCCTGCGCGCCGGGCGAGGCGGCGAGCCCGCGGCGGAGCGCTGCCACGGTGGCGTTCAAGTCGCCGGCCTGCGCGTGCACCTGCGCCTCGTAGAGATACGCGCGAGCGTTCCCGGGCACGAGCTTCTGTGCCGCGGCGAACGCGGCGAGCGCTCCGGCCGGGTCCTGTTTCGCGAGCGCCAGCATCCCCGCCATCACCTCGGCGTCGCTCCGCACCTGGACGTCGCTCGAGCGGCGCGCGCGCTCGATCGCCGCGGCCGAGCCGGCCAGGTCGCCGTCGACGCGGCGCCGCTCGGCGAGCACCACCCACGCCTGCGCGTTCTCGGGGTCGATCGCCACCGCGCGCTCCAATGCTGCGCGCCCTTCCGCCTTCATCCCCTGCCCGATCAACCGCACCGCCTCGTCGTACGCCGCGCGGCTCCTGGCGTGGGCGGCGCTCGTGGCGATGAGCGCCTCCAGCGCCGGGGCCGCGGCCGGCACCGCGTCGCGCGCTGCTGCCACCGTGCGCGCGGCGCGCGTGGTGTCGCCCTGATCGAACAGCCAGCGCGCGCGCGCGCTGTACCAGTCCTCCGCACGCCACGCCGAGAACAGCGGCCCGCCGGGTTCGACGGCCGCGAACGGCAGGCGCCCGACCACGTCCGGGTGACCGCCGAGCGAGGTGCGACCCACCGCGACGAGGTCGCGCGGCGCGCGGTATTCCACCACCGGCCGGTCGTCGCGGTTCAAGGGCGCGTTCGCGGCGCGTGACTGCAGCGAATCCAGGGGCGCCGCCCAGTAGGCGGCGAGCATCGCGGGCTCGGGGATGCGGGCGCGGTCGAGCATCCGGCGCGCGGACGGCGTGGTGAGCCGCTCGAGATCGAGCCGGCGGCCGGGGGGTGCAGCGACCAGCAGCAGGTCGACGTTCCGCCACACGCAGAACACCTGGCCCTGCGGGAACACCTCCAGGAACGAGTGCAGCAGCGTCGCGAACGTCTCCGGCGACAGCTCGTAGAGCTGCAGCCACTGGCAGAACACGCCGTCGGGCGAGAGCCGCGCGCGCACGCGCCGGTAGAAGTCCACGGTGAAGAGGTTG
>DATLUU010000034.1:0-10106 GCA_035577885.1 Verrucomicrobiia bacterium | reverse complement strand
CGGCGCCGACCTCGGCGCACGCGCGCTTCACCTGCCCCAGGTCGAGCGAGCCGTCCTCGGCGCTCGGTGTGCCCACGCACACCAGCACGATGTCGGCGCCGGGCATGGCCTCCGCGATCCGTGTCGTGGCCGTGAGCCGTCCGTCGCGGGATGCGCGCGCGATCAGCTCGGGCAGCGCCTTCTCGACGATCGGGCTCTCGCCGCGGCGGATGCAGGCCACCTTGAACTCGCTGGTGTCCACGCCCACGACGTCGTGACCGCGCTCGGCCAGGCACGCCGAGCACACCGATCCCACGTAGCCCAATCCCACCACGACCACGCGCATCCGGGGCTCTCTCCTCTCCATCGACCTATTTCGGCGTGGTCGGCGCCGCGTGGCGCGGCCTGACCCGACGGTGCACCGGCCTCTGAGGGGGCACCGGGGCCGGGGGTCCGTAGACCACGGAGCCCGGCCGCGGCCGGCGCCAGTGCCACACGCGCACGCCGCGTGCGGCCCAGCGCTCCGAGGGCTGTACGCGCTGGTTCAGCCAGGTCGCGCAGCGGTCCTCCGGATCGTCGTCCTCCATGCGGCTCCCCACCACCCACGCGCCCGGCGTCACCATGAGCGTGTCGTTGAGCGTGCGCGCCATGCGCTCGGGGTCCCTCGCGAATCCCAGCCACCACGTCACCACCGGCATCCCCTTCCCGTACCACTCCACCGCCTGGGGCGCGCCCACCGCGATCACGCGCTCGCCCGGCCGGATCTCGGTCCGCACGTGGGCCATCGCGTTCCGATAGTCCTCGCGACCGTACGCCGGGTCGAACGCCCCGCGCACCAGCGCCAGGGCCCACAACGAGCCCACTGCCACCGCGAATCCCCGCCGTACCCGCGGGCCCAGGTCGGTGAATGCCGCGGCCAGGGTGAGCAGCAGGCACGGGACCGAGACCGCGAGGTAGCGAGGGTTGAAGACCTTGAAATTCTGGAGCGCAAAATAACTCACGGCCAGCGCCGGCGCACCGAACCACCACGCCAGGTGCTGGAGCTTCCCGCGCCGGCGGAGCGCCATGGCCCCGAGCACGCCCAGCACGCCGAAAACGAGCGTCGAGAGCGCCAACTCGGGCAGGTGGGCGCGAACGGCGTCCATGGGACTCCGCTTCAGCTCGCGGATGGACGGCCCGCCCGAGTAGCCCATGAACACGGTGTGGATCGCGAACGGCAGCGCGGCCACGTGGTAGGTGGTCTGGCCGCGGAGCGCGCTCTCGCCCGCCCCCGTCTCCCGACCCGGGGACAGGCGCGTGAAGTCCCAGATCTTGACGCTGGCGATCACCCACGGCAGCACCACGAGCGCGACCACGATGGCGACGATGCGCAGGGCGCGGATCCGCGCCGCGCGGGTCACGCCGGGCGCCAGCCACAGCACGCCATGGAGCGGCACCAGCAGCAGGAACGACAGGTTGCTGAGCGCGCCCGCCAGCGCGCACCCCAGGTAGCGCACCGTGCGCAGCGGCGTGACCCGGTCGTGGACCGCCAGCAGCGACGCGGTCGCGAGCACGACCGCGAGCATCAGGAACGCGTAGTTGCGGCATTCCTGCGAGTACCAGACGAGGAACGGCGAGCCCGCCGTGAGCCACACCGCGGCGGGCACGGTGTCGCGCCCGAGCCAGCGCTTCGCGAGCCACGCCATGGCCGGCACCATGGCGATGCCGGCGAGGGCGCTCGGCAGGCGCAGCACCCACTCGCTGGTGCCGCCCACGGCGGCGGCTGCGGCCACCGCGAGCGCGTGCAGCGGCCCGTGCACGTCATCCATGATGTCGCGCCACACGATCGGGCCCGGCACGCCGGCCTCGACGCGCGTGAACTGCTCGTCGATCCACAGGCTCTGGTGGCCGAGGCGGAACAAACGCAGAACCGCCGCCACGATGGTGGCGGCGAGGATCGTGCGCTGCAGGGCCTGATCGGAGGGTGCGGGGCGCGAGGCTTGGGCCCGCTGGGCGCCCGGGCTCCCTTCGCTGGATCGCAGGGGACGGCCGGACGCGGGCACGGAAGGAGGCGCGTGCGCTCCCGTCAGTAGGCGCCCTCCCGCGACAACACCGCCGGGATGGTGCGAACCAGGATCTTGAAGTCGAGCTTGAGCGAGCGGTGGCGAATGTACTCGAGGTCGAGCCGCATCCACTCCTGGAAACCGATGCGGCTCCTGCCGCTGATCTGCCACAGGCAGGTGAGGCCGGGCCGCACGTCGAGCCGGCGCAGCTGCCAGGGCTCGTACTGCGCGACCTCCTCGGGGATCGGCGGGCGCGGGCCGACGAGGCTCATGTCGCCGCGCAGCACGTTCCAGAACTGCGGCACCTCGTCGAGGCTGGTGCTGCGCATGAAGCGTCCGATCGGCGTGATGCGCGGATCGTTCGCGATCTTGAACACCGGACCGTCGGCCTCGTTCAGGTGGTGCAGGTGGTCGCGCTTCGCGTGCGCGTCCTTCACCATGGACCGCAGCTTGTAGAATGTGAATTCATGTCCGCCGCGTCCGATCCGCTTGGAGCGGTAGAAGACCGGACCGTGCGTGGTGAGCCGGATGATGATCGAGAGCAGGAGGATCACCGGCGCGAGCACGATGAGCGCGAGCGTGGCGCCGACGACGTCGACGAAGCGCTTGCCGGCGCGCAGGTAGACACCTTCATCCGCGGGCGTCTCGAACGGCAGGATCGAGGACGCGCCCTCGGTCGCACCGCGCCACGAGGTGGGCGCCGCAGCGCGCGGCCGCACGTGGCTGCTGGCGAACCCTCCCGCGTGCGAGCGCACGCGAGGGAGCGCCGGATGATGCGCGCTCACCGCGTGCAGCCTGGCGGCACGCGGGTTCGGGGTGTCGGAAGGAGTCTCCACCTTCGTCGATTCCTCGCTCTGGACTGCCTTCGCATCGAGCCACGGACCCGTCGTGGGCCGTGAATCAGCTACGGACGCGAGTATGTCGGGCTCCATCGCTGCCACTCTCAGTTGTCGTCGCCCTACAAAAAAAGCCTACGTGGCGAACTGCGCCCCGAGGCTCTTCATGACACTCGCGTCAGCCGTCCAGCGTTCCACTGGGAGTGAACGAGTACGAGCGACTGGGGGGAAACCAAGGTGTCTGTCCTTAAGAGTCTTCCCGGTGTTTCCACCGGGCGTCCCGGACCGCCCTGGAGCGGCCTGAGATAGAGCTCGTGTGCTGCACACCCAGTTAGCAGAGGATCGTGGAAGTGGTCTCCTGTCGTACGGGGAAAGCCCGTCTCAAGCGGGGAGGGTCAAAGTACCGCTTGGCCATGTTAGCAACCGCGTGACACCCAGTTCAACCGCAGATTTCGTAGCCAACGAAGTCAGTAGTATTGCTGACCATCCAGATACAACAAGTTCACCAAGACACAACGAAGTCTCGCGCGACTGATTCCTCGCAAGCACGCCCGAGCCGCCTCCGCCAAGTGCAGCGAGCCGCCACTAGGAAGCGCGCCGAGCGAAGCGAGGCCGCGCGAGGCCGCGCGCTGCCGCACCCGGGCCTCCCGCCCTAACGGCTTGAAGCGCGCGGAGTCGCGAGTTCGCGGGCGGGGCGCAGGGGGTCTTCGGCGAAGCCGAAGATACCGTCCCCCTGCGCCCCGCGTGAGCCGCAGGTGTCCGCAGAAGAGACAGACTGTCCCCACGGCTGCGGCACCAACCCAGAGAGGGCCACTTGAACGAACCGGCAAGGGTCCGGATCAAGCCCGTTCGAGCGCCTTTTCCCGCTGCCACTGAACGGTGTTCTTGAGCCCCGTCTCCAGCGTCACATTCGGCACCCACCGCAACGTCCGCCGCGTCTTCTCGATGTTCACCACCCGCCGCCGGATGTTGTCGATGTCGCGCCGGTTCGTGTGCTGCGGCTCCACCGCCAAGCCCACGATGCGCGACAGGATCGCCGCCAGCTCGTTGACGCGCGTCTCCACTCCCGTGCCCACGTTGAACACCTCGCCCAGCGCGCGGTCCGATTGCGCCGCCATCACCGTCGCCTCCACCGCGTCGTCGATGTAGGTGAAGTCGCGCGTCTGGTTGCCGTCGCCGTGGATCACCGGCGCCTGGCCCGCGAACAGCAGCTCGATGAACTTCGCCACCACGCCGCAGTACGGGTTCGCCGGATCCTGCCCCGGCCCAAACACGTTCGAGTAGCGCACCGCCGTGCACGGCACGTCGTAGGATTCGAAGAACGCCATGCAGTAGTTCTCACCGCTCAGCTTCGACACCGCATACGGCGTCAGCAGCGAGAGGTGGTCGTCCTCGTTGATGGGCAGGTAGCGCGGGTTGCCGTAGACCGACGTCGACGAGGTGTAGACCAGGCGCTTGACCCGGCCATTCGTGGCCCGGGCGGCCAGCAGCACGTTGAGCGTGCCGCCGATGTTCGTCTCGAAGTCCTCGCGCGGGTTGCGCGTGCTCACCACGATGTTGCGCGCGGCGGCGTGGAACACGATCTCGGCGTCGGCGACCAGCTTCTCCACGATGGGCGGATCGCACACGGAGCCCTTCACGAACTCGTAGCCCTTGCGCGGCAGGTTCTCGAGCCGCCCGGTGAACAGGTCGTCCAGCACGGTGACGCGCGCGCCCTCGCGGATGAGACGGCGGACGAGGTTGGCGCCGATGAAGCCGGCGCCTCCGGTGACCAGCACGCGTGCGTTCTCGATCGGGATCATGGACGGCGGAGCTCCAAAGGGGTGGGGTTCAGTGGCGAAGGCCGAGGCGCAGGTAGACGAGCGGGCGCAGGATGCGCCAGCCGTCCTTGAGGCGCATCTTCGTGGTGCCCCGTCCATGATAGCGGACGGTCACCGGAGCCTCCTGGACGCGGTAGCCCGCGCGCATGGCCTGGTAGAGCAGATAGGGTTCGAGCTCGTAGCGGTCGAGCCAGTCCTGTTCGAGCCGGATCCTGGGATCGTCCAGGAGCGAAAGGCGGAACGCCCGCAGCCCGTTCGTGCCGTCGGTGACGGCGTGGCCGCTGGCGATGCGGAACAGCACCGGGTAGACCTGGGTGAGCCAGCGGCGGTCGGGCGGGATACCCGGCGTGGCCCCGCCCGGGAGCCAGCGGGAGCCCTGGACCAGGTCGGCCTCGCCGGCGAAGAGGGGCACGAGGACGCGGGGCAGCTCGTTCGGCTCGTGCTGGTCGTCGCCGGAGAGGATGGCGGCGAACTCGATCCCGCGGCGTTTGGCCTCGAGGAGCCCGGTGCGGATCCCGGCGCCCACGCCCTTGTTGACCTCGTGCCGGATCACCACCTCGGCGCCGGCGGCGCGGGCCTCGCCGGCGGTGTCATCGCTCGAGTGGTCGTCGACCACGATCACGGTGGCGGCCCAGCGGCGCGGCACCTTGCGCACCACGTCGCCGATCTTCCCGGTCTCGTTCCAGGCGGGCACGACGGCGGCCACCCGGGAGGGGTCGATGAGCGCGAGGCGGTCGGCGGACGGTTCGGGGGACGGCACGGCAGGGGACATTCCCACGATGCTAGCACGGCGAGCGGTCGCGATACCTCTCCCGGCGTGGTCGCGAAGCGATGACGCAGCCCAGCCCCCGAATCGCTTGTTCAACTTGCAAGCTGCGAGCGCACGACGTCGAGCTCGGCACGCTCGCGCGGGGCGAAGAGCCAGTTCCGGTCGCGATAGGACGGGTCGCCCTCGATGCGCTGCCTCGCGGAGAGACCCCGTCGGCCGATGATGAAGTATCGGTAACCCAGGGGGTCCAGGACCTCGTGCAGGCGCGCCTCAGTCAGGCCGTGCAGCACCTCGCACACGATCCAGGGCCGGTCGCCCGCGATCAGGGATCGGGCGCCGGCGAGCACATCGGGCTCCGTGCCCTCGGTGTCCAGCTTGATCATGTCCACGGGCCCCGGCGCTCGCTCCGAGACGAAGCGGTCGAGCGTGACCGCGGGGACCGTGACGCGGCGTCCGGCATCGCGATGTCCCGCGAGCGTCGACGCCCCGAACGGGAGTGACTCCCCGTGCGGCACGTTGAGCTCGATCGTGCCGTCGAACGCGGCGGCGGCGGCGGCCACTGCTTCGACGCGGGCCTGGGCGTTGAGCGCCAGGTTCCGTTCGAGGCACGCGAACGTCTCCGGCACCGGCTCGAAGGCGAACACCCGG
Source organism: Verrucomicrobiia bacterium (assembly GCA_035577885.1). Taxonomy (GTDB): domain Bacteria; phylum Eisenbacteria; class RBG-16-71-46; order RBG-16-71-46; family RBG-16-71-46; genus JAIOPA01. The sequence goes on along the minus strand of DATLUU010000034.1, from coordinate 4,012 downwards.
CGGCGCCCGTCCTCGAGCCCGGCGACCAGCGCGAAGATGCCGACGCTGGCCCCGACGTCGATCACCGCGTGCGCGCCGGGAAGCAGCCGCCGGAACACCGCCATGGTCTCGGGCTCGTAGCCGGCCAGCCCTCGCCAGTAGAGGGCGGCCGCCACCTGGTCCCGCCCTCGGGAGTCGAGCCGGAGGACCACTCCCGGGGCGAGCGGGGCGCGCACCGCGCCGACCACCGGGAAACGCTGCAGGAACTCGATCGGCAGCAGTCCCGAGAGCGGCGAGAGCCCGAGCCGCAGCGCCGGGTTGACGAGCGGGTGGCGGAGCGCGCCGGCGAACGCCCGCTTGAGGGCCCTCGACGGGGTCTCGGAGGAGCGGTCAGCGGGAGCGCCCATAGGGACCCCAAAACCTAGCACGCACGCGGGGTTGGGCGCGCGGAGGATTCTTGCCGCTCGCGGCGCGCGGCTGATAGGCTCTTTCGGTTACACGCGCCTTCCTTGCCAGTCCCCCCCGACCCGGACCGACTCTCCGCACGGGCACGCTCTTGGTGCCCCCAGGCGCCCAGCCGCGCCGCGCGCGGAACCGCTCGAGCTCCCAAGAGACGGATGCGCCACAACCTCAAGTTGAGCCTCGTCATCCCCTGCTACAACGAGGAGGATGGCGTTCGTGAAGTCATCGGGCGCTGCCCGGCGGACGTGGACGAGATCGTCGTGGTGGACAACAACTGCACCGACCGCACCGCCGAGGTGGCGAGCTCCCTGGGTGCGCGCGTGGTGAGCGAGAAGCGCCCCGGCTACGGTGCCGCTTACAAGGCGGGCATGCGGGCGGCGACGGGCGACCTGATCGTGACGCTGGACGGCGACGGCACCTACCCGCCCGAGGCCATCCCCGAACTGGTGGACGCACTGCACGAGCGGCGTTGGGACTTCCTCTCCGCCTGTCGCTTCCCGCTCGCGGACCCGGCCGCGATGGGGAACACGAACCGGATCGGGAACTGGGTGCTCACCGTGACCGCCATGGCGCTGTTCTTCAAGCCGATCCGCGACAGCCAGTCCGGCATGTGGGTGTTCCGGCGCTCGATCCTGGAGCGGATCCGCGTCACCTCGGACGGCATGCCGTTCAGCCAGGAGATCAAGCTCGAGGCGATCCTCAAGGGGTTCCGCTTCGGCGAGAAGCACATCGCCTACGGCGCGCGCATCGGCGAGGTGAAGCTGCAGAAGTGGCGCGACGGCTGGAACAACCTGTCGTTCCTGTTCCGCAAGCGGCTGGGCATGGTCTAGGAGGCGGCAAGAGCGCGGCATGTGCGGTTTCGCGGCATTCCACGACGAGACGGGCAGGACGCCGGAGCGCGACTGGCTCGAGGCGGCGGCCCTGGCCATGCGCCATCGCGGTCCCGATGACGACGGCTTCTTCGCCGAGCCGGGCGTGGGGCTCGCGTTCCGCAGGCTCGCGATCGTCGACGTCGCCACCGGCCAGCAGCCGCTCTCGAACGAGGACGGCAGCGTGTGGATCGCCTACAACGGCGAGGTCTACAACCACGCCGCGCTGCGCCGCGAGCTGGAGCGCGCCGGACATCGCTACCGCACGCAGAGCGACACGGAGACGCTCGTGCACGCGTACGAGGAGTGGGGCCCCGCGTTCGTGCGCCGGCTCGAGGGCATGTTCGCGTTCGCGATCTGGGACCGCCGCCGCCGCCGGCTGTTCGTGGCGAGGGACCACGTCGGCATCAAGCCGCTGTATTGGACACGCGCCGCAAGCGGCGCGTTCCTCTGTGCGTCCGAGATCAAGGCCCTGTTCGCGTTCCCCGGCGTCGAGCGCCGCGCCGATCCGGACGCGGTGGTGCAGCACCTGACGCTGCGCTACGCCGCGGCGCCGCGCACGCTGTTCGCGGGCATCCACAAGCTGCCGCCGGGCCACACGCTCACGGTCGAGCGCGGCGAGCCGAAGCTCGAGCGCTGGTGGAGCCCGCGCTACGAGCCCAAGCAGGCGTTGGGCGAGGGCGAAGCCCTCGCCGAGCTGGAGAGCCGCCTCACCGCGGCGGTGAAGGGCCACCTGATGAGCGAGGTGCCGCTGGGCGCGCTGCTCTCGGGCGGCGTCGACTCGAGCGTGGTGGTGGCGCTCATGAGCCGGCTGCTCGAGCGCCCGGTACAGACGTTCTCGGTTGGCTTCGACGCGCCCGGGGAGGCGTTCAACGAGCTGCCCCATGCACGGCGGGTGGCCGATCACCTGCGCACCGAGCACCGCGAGATCCTGGTGGGCGCGGCCGACCTCGAGCGCGAGCTGCCGACGCTCGTCTGGCACCAGGACGAGCCGCTCTCCGAGCCGGCCGCGATCCCCACCTGCCTCGTGTCCCGGCTCGCGCGCGAGACCGTCACCGTGGTGCTGACCGGCGAGGGCGGCGACGAGCTGTTCGCGGGCTACCCCAAGTACGCGGTGGAGCCGTGGGCGCGCCGGCTCTCGACGCTCCCCGTGGCGCTGCGCGAAGCGCTCCTCGGTGGCGTCGTCGACCGGCTGCCGTTCGCGTTCCGGAAGCTCCAGGTGGTGGCGAGGAGCGCGCGCTTCCGAGACGAGCCCGAGCGGCTCGCGGCGTGGTTCGCGGGCTTCGTCGGCCGCGAGCGCGACGTGCTCATGGGGAAGGTACTCGCGTCGCATGCCCAGGCCGGCGTCGAGCCGTTCCGGCGTGCGCTCGCCGACTCGACCGCGCGCGGTGGGCTCGACCGCATGCTCGACGTGGACGTGCGCATCTGGCTCGCCGACGACCTGCTCGTGAAGATGGACAAGATGAGCATGGCGGCCTCGGTCGAGGCACGCGTGCCGCTCCTGGACCTGCCGCTGATCGAGTGGGCGACGCGGCTCACCGACGAGCACAAGGTGAAGGGGCTCGAGGGCAAGGTGCTGCTCAAGCGGCTCGCCAGGCGACTGCTGCCGACCGAAGTCGTGGATCGCAAGAAGGTCGGGTTCACGGTGCCGCTCTCGCCGTGGTTCCGCGGGCCGCTCCAGTCGCTGCTCCAGGACACGCTGCTCGACCCGCGCTGCCTCCAACGCGGCTGGTACGAGGCGGCGGCGCTGCGCGCCACGATCGACGACCATCTCTCCGGCCGCCGCGACCGCGCGCGCGAGTTGTGGACGCTGCTGACGCTCGAGCTCTGGCACCGGGCGTGGATCGATGGCGACGGCGCCCGCCCCGAAGCCTGGTCGCTGCCGCCCCGGGTCGCAGCGGGGGTCGCATGAGCTCCCGCAAGCTCGTGATCCAGATCCCGTGCCTGAACGAGGCCGCGACGCTGCCGGTGACGCTCGCCGACCTGCCGCGCTCGCTCCCCGGCTTCGACACCGTCGAGCTGCTGGTGATCGACGACGGCAGCACGGACGGCACGAGCGAGGTGGCGCGCGAGCACGGCGTACACCGGGTCGTGCGCTTCCCCGTACGCCGCGGCCTCGCGCGCGCCTTCGAGGCGGGACTGCGCGAATCCCTCGCCATGGGCGCCGACGTCATCGTCAACACCGACGCCGACAACCAGTACGCGGGCGCCGACGTGGCGCGGCTCGTGGAGCCGATCGCCGCCCACCGCGCCGACATGGTGGTGGGCACGCGGCCGATCGACTCGATCGCGCACTTCTCGCCGCTCAAGAAGCTGCTCCAGCGCCTCGGCAGCTCCGTCGTGCGCGCGCTCTCGGCCGCCGACGTGCCCGACGCCACGTCCGGGTTCCGCGCCTACAGCCGCGACGCCGCGCTCCGGCTCACGGTCCTGACCGGGTTCACGTACACGCTCGAGACCCTGATCCAGGCGAGCCACAAGAACATCACCATCGTGCACGTGCCGATCCGCGTGAACGCCAAGCTGCGCGAGTCGCGGCTCTTCCGCGGCCTGGGCGCGTACGTGTCCCGCTCCCTCGGCACGATGGTCCGCGTCTACCTGCTCTACCGCCCCCTGCGATTCTTCCTCTCGCTCGCGGCGCTGTTCGGGGCGGGCTCGCTCCTGCTGTTCGCGCGCTTCCTCGTGCTGTTCTTCACCACGCCCGG
>DATLUU010000033.1:0-5660 GCA_035577885.1 Verrucomicrobiia bacterium | reverse complement strand
GAGGACTTTCTTCGCGCGCGCCCCTAAAGCCCCTTCATCCGGGCGGTGAACGCGGTCGCGTGCTCACCGACAGACGTATTGGGCTCAAGGCGTTAGCGGGCTCCCGCGGGCCGGCGCGCCGCGGGCCGTCGCGGGGTTGCGGGACGCTCGTGCGCGGCGTGCGAACGGCAGTGACCGAGGAGAACGACTCCCCGGCCGCTCGATTCCCGACCGCCGCTCCGGATCGGGCGAAGGTTTCTTGACCGGCGATCCGGACCCAGCCGAGACCTGACTCGCGTCCTCGATACTTAAGTCTCGGCGTCCTCCGCGTCGTCGGCGATCGCGTACTCCTTGAGCTTCGTGCGCAGCGTCTGGCGCGCGATGCCGAGCATCGAGGCGGCGCGCGTCTTGTTGCCCTCACACACGCGCAGCGCGTGCTCGATCGCCATCTTCTCCAGCTCCGCGAGCGGACGGACCGCGCCGGCGGGGAACGGATCCATCGCCGCCGTACCGGAGCCCACGGCCCCAGCGCCGGGCGCGCGGCCGCTCATCTCCGGCGGCAGGTGCTCGGGGCGGACCTCGTCATCGGCCTCGAGCAGCAGTACGCGCTCGATGACGTTCCGGAGCTCGCGCACGTTGCCCGGCCACCGGTAGGCCTGCATGCGTTCCATCGCCGCGGGATGGAGTCGCGCCGTGGGCCGGCCGAGCTCGCGGCAGAAACGCGCGACGAAGTGCTCGACGAGCACCGGGATGTCGGCGACCCGATCGCGCAGGGGCGGCACCAGCACCGGGACCACGTTCAGCCGGAAGTAGAGGTCCTCGCGGAAGCGGCCCTCGGCGACGAGCTTCGTCAGGTCGCGGTGCGTCGCCGCCACCACGCGCACGTCGACGGTGATGTCGGCACCGCCGCCGACGCGGCGGAACGTCCGCGACTCCAGCACGCGCAGCAGCTTGGCCTGGAGCTGCGGCGCCATCTCGCCGATCTCGTCCAGGAACAGCGTGCCGTGGTCGGCGAGCTCGAACAGGCCCTTCTTGAAGCGCTTGGCATCGGTGAACGCGCCGCGCTCGTGCCCGTAGAGCTCGCTCTCCAGGAGCTGCTCGGGGATGGCGCTGCAGTTCAGCTCCACGAACGGGCCGGCGGCGCGCGCGCTCTTTTCGTGCAGGTAGCGCGCCATCAGCTCCTTGCCCGAGCCCGTCTCGCCGTGGATCAGCACCGTGGAGGAACTGGCCTTCGCCGCGCGCTCGAGCCGCGACATCGCCAGCTTCAACCCGTCGCTGCCGCCCACGATCTCGACCCGGCCGGCGCCGCTCTGGCGCAGCCGGCTCACCTCCTGGCGCAGCCTCGCGTGCTCCAGCGCGCGCTCGAGGACCAGTCCGAGGTGGGCGAGGTCCGGCGGCTTGAGCATGAAGTCGTAGGCGCCGAGCTGGATCGCGCGCACCGCCTGCTCCACCGTGCCGTGCCCGGTGAGCATGACCACGGGCAGCGACGGGTCGTTGTCGCGCAGTTCGCGCAGCACGCGCAGCCCGTCCTCGTCGGCGAGCTTCAGGTCCAGCACCACGGCGTCGATGCCGCGCTCGCGCGAGAGCTCCAGCGCCTCGCGCCCGCTCGCGGCCTCGAGCGGTGAATAGCCCTCGTCCCTCGCCCACTCGCCGATGCTGAACCTCAGCGTGCGCTCGTCATCGACGACGAGCAACGTTCCCTTCGACGGGGCCCGCGTCGAGCTGTCGCCTTTCGCCATTCCGTTTCTCCAGCGGGAAGTTGAGGAGCACGGTCGTGCCGCGGCCTTCCTTGCTGTCGACCGCGATCGAGCCGCCGTGCTCCTGCATGATGGTCTGCGAGATGCTCAAGCCCAGTCCGGTCCCGGAAGGCCTGGTGGTGAAGAAGGGGTCGAACAGTTTCGCCAGCGTGCCGCGCGGGATGCCGACGCCGGTGTCGATCACGCGCACCTGCTGCGCCTCGAGCCACACCGGGTCGCGGCCCCGCCCGGCGCCGGCCGCGTCGCCGTTGCGGCGCTCGGCGCCCTCGAGGCGATCCGCGGCGCGCCGCCCGGGCCCGCGCGGCGGCCGCCGGCCGCGCACCACGCGCACCTCGTAGCGCAGCGTGCCGCCCGAGGGCATGGCCTGGAGCGCGTTCAACGTGACGTTCAAGAGCACCTGGTGGACGAGGTCGGCGTCGACGTAGACCGGCGCCAGCTTCGCCGCCACCTCGCTCTCGAGCGTCACGCCCTGGCGCTCGGCGTTCGCCCGCGACAGCGCGACGACGCGCGCGACGCAGTCGGCGAGCCGCACCGACTTCAGCTCCGGCTGCCGCGGGCGCGCGTACTGGAGCAGGCTCGTCACGATCCGGTCCAGCCGCGCGACCTCATCGAGGATGACCTGCGCGAAGCGCGCGCGATCGTCGCCGGCGTCGAAGCGCTTGAGCAGCACCTGCGCGCTGGTGCCGATGCCCGCGAGCGGATTGCGGATCTCGTGCGCGACGCCGGCCGAGAGCTGCCCCAGCGTCGCCAGGCGCTCGTGCCGGCGGAGCTCCTGCTGCATGCGCCAGGTCGACGTCAGGTCGCGGAGCGTCACCAGCGCCCACGGCGGCCGGCCGATGCGCGTGGCGGCGAGCAGCACGGGCACGTCGCCGGCGCCCGGCGTGTGCAGCACCGCCTCGCGCTCGAGTCGCGAGGCGGCGAACACGTCGCGCGCCAGGTCCTCCCCCGCCACGCCGGTGCGCAGCAGCGTCGAGGCCTCGGCGGCGCGCGCGCGCTCGCGCGTGATCCCCAGCAGCTTGAGGGCGGCCGGGTTCGCGTCCGCCACCCGGCGGTCGGAGTCCAGCAGCAGGACGCCCGATTCCGCGTCGTCCATGAGGGCGCGGAATCCGGCTTCGAGCGGGAACTCGGTGGTGCGCCGCAGCGTGCGTGTGGGCATGCCCGTCCTTAGGATGCCCCCGGGCCGGGACGCGGCACGGGGTCCGTTCAGCATAGAGGACGCACGCGGCCGTGAAAACCGCGAGCCGCGGGGCCAGATCCTGGCCCCGCGGCTCGCCCTGCGGCGGCTGCCGTTCGCGGATCGACTATCGGCCGCGGATCTCCTGCAGCACCGCCTCCACGAGGCTCTTCCGCACGTCCGTGCGATCGTACCATCCCGCGGCGATGCGGCGACGCGCTTCGACCACGCGCGACAGGTCGACGACCTCCGCGCTCTGCACGCGCGCTTCGGCGCGCGGCGCTGGCCGGTCGCTGGCGGAACGCCGGCGCCGTCTCCTCGTGATTGGCATGGATGCGGTCCGTGTGCTCATCGCGTGGACGCCCTCGCTACTTCTTTCCCGGATCGGTCGCAGCACCCGGCGGACGTTGTGCCGCCGCCTTGCGGTTCTCTTCCTGGATGCGCGCGTAGATCTCCTCGCGGTGCACCTTCACCTCGGGCGGCGCTTCGATGCCGAGCTTCACCTGTCCCGAGCGCACCTCGAGAACGGTGATCTTCACCGCATCCCCGATGCGGATGTTCTCTCCTAACTTCCTTGTTAGGACCAGCATGATTGGACGAGCCTCCGCTCCTCAACCCCGTGTACCCTGACCGGGCCACACGTTCGTCGGCGTCGCGTCGTCACACGGTCGGTGACGGCGTGGATGCACGGATCGATGTGCGTATCGGCATTGCTGACAATCGACTTCACCGAGAATAGCCTTGCGCTCGCGCGCCGTCCACGGCACAGAATGCGCGTTGCAGGGAAAACCGGCGAACCGCATGCGCCGCCATTCTCCCGTGGGGGATACCTTGGGGTCACGAGCCTTCCGATGCAGCTAGCCCACCACCTGGAGCACGGCCGCTAGATGGACCGGCCGGTCGCCGGCTTCCAGTTCCGCTGGTTGATGCTGCCCGCGTCCTGGGTGCTGCTCGTGTGTGCGCTCAGCCTGCCGCGCCATGGCTACACCGGGCTGCAGATGAGGCCCGACGATGGCCGTGTCGAGTCGGTGGACGCCGGCAGCCCGGGTGCGCTCGCCGGGGTCCAGCCGGGGGATCGCCTGATCGGGCCGGATACCAACCGGGCCGGTCAGGCCACACCGTCCGATCCGCTCGCCTCCGCCACGCCGGGGACGCCGCTCGTCGTGCTGCGCGAGCGCGGCGGCGCCACCGCGCCGGTGTGGATCGCGCCCAGTGCGCCGCCCGATGCCGAGCGCCGCTACCGGGTGATGCTGTTCGCCGTCGCCACCGCGTTCATGCTGCTCGGCGGCTGGGTGTGGAGCGAGCGGCGCGACCGGCTCACGCGAACCTTCTATCTCCTGTGCCTGGCGTTCTCGGTATTCCTCGCGCCGCCACCACAGCTGGACTCCGGCGCGGCGCGCGGCGCCTATGAAGTGGCGTTCACGCTCGCCCAGCTGTTCCTCGGGCCCATGTTCTCGCACTTCTTCGCGCTGTTCCCCGAGTCCGGCCGGCTGCGCGCGCGCGCCTGGGTGCTCGCCGGCTACGCCTCGGCCACGGTGCTCTTCGCCCTGATCCTCGGCGTTCAGCTCGAGTCGTCGTTCGGCGGCGGCCTCGGGCACGTGCTCGTGCCCGTGCTCCAGGCCGGCGGCGGCGCCGTGCTCATGGGCTGGCTCCTCGGCGGCCTGGTGCTGTTCGCGCTCGAGTACGTGCGCGAGGAGAACGCCGACGCCAAGCGCCGCCTGCACGTGGCGTTCTACGGCACGCTCCTCGGCGCGCTGCCGTTCGCGATCCTGGGCGGGATCCGCAACTTCTCCAATGTCGGCTCGCTCCCGGGCGAGCGCTGGACGGTGCCGCTGACCCTGTTGGTGCCGCTGTCGTTCGCGTGGGCGATGGTGGTCCACAACGTCTTCGACTTCCGGGTGGCGCTGCGCGTGTTCATGCGCGCGGTGCTGGCGCTGCTCGGCGCCGGGCTCCTCTACCTCGCCGGCGAATGGCTGTCGTCGTCGTGGTGGCCGGCGCTCGGCGCGGGCGTGGCCGGCGCGGCGCTCGCGTTCGCGGCGCTGCTCGCCACGCTCGCCGGTCCCGCGCGCGGCTGGATCGGCATGGCCGGCCAGCGGCTGGTGCCGATCGCGGACGAGTGGTCGATCGCCGACTTCGTGCCCCAGGGCGACCACGAGGAGGCGCTCCTCCAGCGTGCGTGCGAGGCGATCGTGCTCGCGCTGCGCGTGGACGGCTGCTCGGCGCTGCGCGTGAACGACCACGGCGCGGTGCTGGCGCGCACCGGCGCGCCGCTCACGCCGGTGCTGGGACCGCGCGCGGAGGAAGCGCTCCGCCACGTCACCGGCGTGTGCGAGCCCGCCGAGCTCAAGCTCTCGAACGACGATGCCGACGCGCTGGAGATGAGCGGCGTGCGCTGGCTGCTGCCGGTCAACGCCTCGGTGTCGCTCGTGCTCGGCCGGCGCTTCGCCGGCGCCTGGCTCTCGCGCGCGGAATCGCGGGCGCTCGAACGCCTCGCGCGCCAACTCGCGGTGAACCTCGAGAACCTGGCGCTGCGCCGCGAGGCGGCCGGCCACGGCGCGCTCGCGCGCGAGATGCGCGAGGCGTCGGCGGTGCAGGCGCACCGCCTGCCGCGGAAGACACCGGTGTTCCCCACGCTCGACTGTGCCGCCTCGACGCTGGCGAGCGAGGCGGTGGGCGGCGACTACTACGACTTCGTCGAGACCGGCGGCCGCGAGTTCACGCTCGCGGTGGGCGATGCCGCGGGGCACGGC
>DATLUU010000032.1:0-3677 GCA_035577885.1 Verrucomicrobiia bacterium | reverse complement strand
TGCCGCCGCGCCCGAAGCCCGAGGCGAAGGCGGCGAAGCGCCCGGCGAAGCGCGAGCGCGCCGCGCGCGCCACGACACCGCCCGCGCCGCCTCGGAGCCCGCTCGCGCCCGCCACCACGCCGCTCGAGCCGGCGTTGGGCTTGCGCGCGGGACTGCTCTGGGCGTTCGCCGGCGCGCTCCCCGTGGCGGTGGTCGCGCGCCTGTGGAGCGCCTACTACTTCCTGTTCGCGATCGCCGGCGTCGGGCTCGCGCTCGGCTCGCTGCTGGCGATGCGGCGGACGCGCGCGTGGGTCGCGAGCGTCATCGTCGTCGCCGCCGGCCTCGCCTCGAGCCAGGCGCGCGGCCTCGTCGAGTTCGCCACCGCGCCGTCGCCGTGGAGCGGGCAATCGCACGTCAACCGCTTCTACCTCGAGCGCGGCATGCGCGTGATCACGCGCGGGCTCGAGGATCTCCACGCGCAGATCCCGCATCCCAGTCCGCGGACGACGTTCTTCTTCGCCGGCCTGCCGCCGTTCGCGTCGTTCCAGGTCGCCGACGGCCCGCTCGTGCGCGGCGCCTACCGCGACTCGAGCCTGCGCGGCCACTACCTCTCCGAGCTGACGCGCGAGCGGCTGGAGCGCGGGCCGTGGGCGGTGTTCTTCTACGACATGGCGAGCGGCCGGCTCGTCGACCGCTCGAAGGAGCCGAGCGTGTTCGTGAGCTCGGCGCTGGGCCAGATGCTGAACGGCAGGCTGGACATCGCCCAGGCGGCTCTCGATGCGGCGAGCCTGCAGAGCGAGGACGACTACACGCGAAAATACCTGTCCGCGCTCGTGTGCTGGGGGCTCGGCGACACGGTGCGGGCCAAGGAGTGGTTCGCCAAGGTGCCGCAAGGCCTGGGCCGGCACGGGGGCGACGCGATCGTCGCGGCGCGCCGGCAGCTGGTCGCGCTCGACACCATGAGCGCCCTGCATACGCTCCGCGCCGCGCTCGCCAGCAACGTGCTCGACGCCGACCTCCACGGGGCGCTGGCGCAGGTCCTGCTCACCCGTCCCGAGGGCGAGTCGGAGGGGGAGGTGGAGGCGTTCGCCGCGCGCGTGCTGGATCCCACCTCGCCGGAAGCATGGCGGCGCTTCGCCATCGTGCTCGCCAAGGAGAATCGCCAGCGCGAGTCGATCGCCGCCATCGACCGCTACCTCGCGCTGCGTCCCCGGGCGGCGGTGGACGATCCGGATATCGTGCGCATGCGCGCGCTCGAAGTGCGCATGCTGCCCGGCGGCGACCTCGCCCAGCGCTCGATGAAGACGGAGCTGACGCGCTGAAACGCCGTGAGTTGACGCGTCTTCGGAGCGTGGTGTACACCCTTCCGTCCCAAGCCTTTGGGTGGGGCTGTAGCTCAGCTGGGAGAGCGCTTGCATGGCATGCAAGAGGTCGACGGTTCGATCCCGTTCAGCTCCACCATCCTCCCGTCCGGCGCCCCGGTGCGAGCGGGTCGTTCGAACAGAGCCTTAAGGAGGCTCCCGTGATCGTGTTCGTGCTCATCCTGCTGGCCGCGGCCTCACGCCTGCTGCCCCACCCGCCGAACTTCGCGCCGGTCGCGGCCATCGGCCTCTATGCCGGCGCCTACACGAGCCGGCGCGCGGGCTGGATCGTGCCGTTCGCGGCGCTGCTCCTGTCCGATCTCGTGCTCGGCTTCTACCACCCGGTGTCGATGGTGGCGAACTACCTGGCGTTCGCGACCTGCCTGGCGCTCGGCGCCGGCTGGCTCGCGCGCGGCCGCTCGCTGCCGCGCGTGGCGGGTGCCGTGATCGCCAGCTCGGTGGCGTTCTTCATCGTCTCCAACTTCGGCATGTGGGCGAGCGGCTACTACCCGCGCACGTGGGAAGGCCTGGTGCAGTGCTACACGGCGGCGCTGCCGTTCTTCCGCAACACGCTGGCGTCGGACGTGGTCTACAGCGCCGCGTTGTTCGGCGGGCATGCGCTCCTGAGCCGGTGGTTCGGCAAGCCGGAGGCCGAGACCGTTCGCGCCTGAAGGCTCGCGTCTTCACGCGGCCCCGGCGCACCCCGCCGGGGCCGTGTCGTTTGCGGGGCCAGGGCCGCCGCGGAATCCACGGCCGCGCCCTCGCCGACGCTCTGGAGCAGCGCGCGGGTCGCCGGCGCGAGCCACTCCACCTCGCCCGCCTGCGCCGCGACGACGCGCCCGCGCGCATCGAGCAGCCACGTGTAGGGCACGCTGGGGCAGGGGAGTGCCGCCTGCAGGTCGCGCCTCAGGTCGAGCATGACCGGCACCTCGAGCCGCAGCCTCGCGACGTAGCGCGCCACCGACGGGAACGGGTCGAAGCACACCACGGCCACGCGCACGTCGCCCGGCAGCGTGCGCACCAGCGAGTCGAGCGTGAGCACCTGCGCTCGGCCGTGCCGTTCCCACGGCGCCCAGTAGTGGACGAGCAGCGGCCGGCCGCCGGGCGTGAGGCGCGCCACGCCCACCGGCACGAGCGGGAGCGAGACGTCGAACGCGTGCAGGGTGCCGGGCGGCCCGCTGCGGGCGAGCGCGCGCGGCGCGTCGCCGGGCTTCGCCACCGTGAACAGCTCCGCCCGCCACCAGAAGAGTCCGATCGCCCCGAGCACGAGCAGCAGGGCCGCGAGGCGGGGCCGCATGGCGATGGTCACGCCCGCAGTCTACGTGCGGCGCACCGCGCTTGCGACCAGCGGTGACGCTATGGCTAGGAAGCGCGCCGCAGTATCTGGCTCGGTGTGTCGCGCGGGCCGCGCTTCTTCCCTTCGAAGCGATGCGCCTCGGCGGCGCTGCGCCTCGCGGCCGTGCCGCAGCTGGGACAGAATCCCCACTGGGGCTGCATGCGGCGCTTGCAGTTCCCGCAGTGCTCGCCCACGAAGTGGCCGCATTGCGGACAGTGCTCGAACTCCTGTGACACCACGCTCTGGCACGAACCGCACATCTTCAGGCCCTGCTCGGGCAGGTAGACGACGCGGGTCACCTCGTCCAGCGTGGTGGTGCCGTTGAGCGTCTTCCCCAGGCCGTCCTCGCCGATCGGGCGCATGCCGCCCTTGACCGCCATGTCGCGGATCTCGGCCTCCGAGGCGCCGCGCACGATCAGGCTGCGCATGGCGTCGTCCACGGCGAGCACCTCGAAGATGCCGGTACGGCCGGTGAAGCCGGCCTGCCGGCAGTGCGGGCAGCCGGCGCCGCGGTAGAGCGTGACGTTCCCCTCGAGCCCGATGCCGCCGATCTTCTGCAGCGTCGAGGCGTCGGCTTCGTAGGTCTCCTTGCAGCGCGGGCAGATCACGCGCACGAGGCGGATGCTGACCACGCCCACGAGCGCGCTCGCGACCATGAACGGCTCGAGCCCGAGGTCGATGAGGCGCGTCACCGCGCCGGCGGCGTCGTTCGTGTGCACGGTGGACAGCACGAGGTGGCCGGTGACCGAGGCGCGGAACGCGATCTGCGCGGTCTCGCGGTCGCGGATCTCGCCGATCATGATGACGTCGGGATCCTGGCGCAGGATGGCGCGCAGCGCGGTGCCGAACGTCTTCTTCGACTTCTCGTCCACCTGCACCTGGTTCAGGCCCGCGATCTGGAACTCGACCGGGTCCTCGACGGTGGTGATGTTGAGCGTGACGTCCTTCACCTTCTCGAGCGCCGAGTAGAGCAGCGTGGTCTTGCCCGAGCCGGTGGGCCC
>DATLUU010000031.1:0-5481 GCA_035577885.1 Verrucomicrobiia bacterium | reverse complement strand
ACGTCGGGGATGCTGTTCGCCGGGTTCGCGAGGTCGCTCGGCAGCGTCGTGCGCGCGTCGAACCAGTCGAAGCGCGCGCCGACCCGGAACGTGAGCTGGTTCCACTCGCTCTGGTCCTGCGCGTACCCGGAGAAGAACACCGGCAGGTACTCGGGCCGGCTGCTGGTCTTGGCGATGACGCCGTAGGCGCCGGTGCCGCCCTGGATGCCCGACGTCAGCTCGCCGGGCGCGCCGAAGCGCATCGCCGGCGCCTGGTACTCGAGCCCGAGCTTGATCTGGTGGTTCTGGCTCCGCTGGTCGACGAACGTGCCCTTGGCGAGGAACGCGTTCGTGGTGAGCTGGAAGCGATCGAGGTCCACGCCCTGGATGTTGGCGTTGTTCTCGTAGCCCTCGATGTGCTGGAGCGGGCCGTACTGGTAGTACCGCGGGTCGTTCACGTCGTCGTACACCATGTCGCGGTAGTCGTAGTAGTTCTGCCGCAGGTCGATGTCATAGTACCGCTTCGGCGACAGCGTGTGCGTGAACCCGAGGCCGTGCACCACGCTCAGCGAGCGCTGGTGCTTGGCGCCGTCGGGGACGAGGTGGTTGATCCACGCCGTGTTGTGCCCCTCGAGCGCGTTGACCATCGCCTGGTAGGTGAACTCCTTGTTGCTGAAGCGGCGCGTGGACAGCTTGACGATGCCCGACCACTCCTGCTGGTCGGTGAGCGACGCCTTCTCGCCGTCGCCGTCGGGGTGGATCGCCTTGCTCTCCAGCGAGCCGTCGGCCGCGGGCGCGGGCGTGAACCGCCGCTCGGAATAGTAGGCGCTCCCGGTGACGTGGCGGTTGACGTTGGCGAGGAACGTGGTCTTGGCGATGCCGGTGGGCCCGGACGCCGTGAGCGCGAAGTTCCGCTGACCCGCCGGGTCGAACAGGTACTCCTGGCCGCGGCTGTCGGTGCTGTAGTAGTAGCCCCCGAGCAACGCCTCCCCGTCCCACTGGAACTTGTCGCCGCCGCGCCGCAGCACCGCGTTCACCACGCCGCTCATGGCTTGCCCGTACTCGGCGTCGAACGTGCCCGAGACCACCTGCACCTCCTCGAGCAGCGAGCGGTCCACGCGCACCGAGTTGGTGTTGTCGTAGGCATTGTTCGTGCTCAGGCCGTCGACCTGGTACTGCACCTCGTTCTGCCGGCCGCCGCGGAAGTGGCCGTCGACCACGCCCGCCTGCAGGTTGACGACGTCCTGCAGCTCCTGCACCGGCAGCTTCTGGATCTCCTCGCGCGGCACGATCGCCACCGTGCTGGTGCGGTTGACCTCGACCACCGGGCGCTTGGCGGAGACCACGATCTCCTGCAGTTGGACCGGGGCCTCCTCGAGCGTGAGGTCGAGCCGTGTCGTCTGGTCGGCCGAGACCAGGATGTTCGTGGTGGTGATGGCGCGGTAGCCGAGCAGGCCCGCGCGCACCGAATACGTGCCCGACGGGATGTTGAGGATGGTGAACTGGCCCTTCTCGTCGGTGATCGCTCCCAGCTGCACGCCGATCATGGCCACGGTGACGCCGGGGAGCGGCTGCTTCTTGGCATCGAGCACGCGGCCGGCGATACGGCCTGTCGTCCCGGCCCACGCGCCCGATGCGGCGAGGCAGGCGCACAGGCCGACCCACAACAGCCGATGCCGGCGGCGGGTTCTACGCGCCGCCGGCATCGCCAATCGTGCCTGGGATCATCGCACCACGAGGAACCGACCGTCGAGCGCCGCCTGTTCGCCGCCCGAGACCGGATCGGTCATGCGCAGGCGGTAGAGGTAGACGCCGGTGCGGCCATTGAAGCCCACGAACGGCGAGTGCTGCTCGCCCGCGCCCTGGACGCCGAGATCGCGCCGCTGGACGACGCGTCCCTGGGCGTCGTAGACGATGAGCTCGACGCGGCTCGGCGCGGCGAGGTTGTAGTGGAGCGTGGTCGCGGTGCGGAACGGATTCGGCGCCGCGCTCACGACCTGGGTGCCGGTCGTCCCCGGCCCGCCCGGCGGCACGCCCGTGAGCACCTTGGTGAACGGATCCATGTACGACCACGCCGGGCAGCAGGTGTTGTCGTACTCACCGCCCCACCACGTGCGCGTACCGTAGCTGTCGGTGAACGGGATGAACGAGTCGCCGTCGTAGTAGTCGACGGTGAAGAACACGAGGTGATCGCCGAGGCCGTGCGGGTAGCCGATCTTGGTGAGGTCGACGACCATCTCCGCCGTGTAGCCCTGGTCGACGTCGACGCCGGTGGTATCGATCGTGGTGCCGGGCTTCAAGACCAGCTTCACGCGCGCGCCGCCGTTGCCGACGAGCGTGGTGAGGTAGTCGCCCGTGCGCGCGGTGCCGGTGGGGCTGACGTCGAACGTGAGCCGGTGCGGCTGCAGCGTGTTGTCGAGCGGTTCGCGGGCGGTGTGGTCGTAGAGCCCGACCACGAAGCCATCCATGCGGTCGGTGAGGCTCACGCTCTGCACCACCTGGTCGCGAACGTCAAATCCGAAAAACAGCGAGTCGTCGCGGAAGAAGTACTTCACCGTGGCATCCGCGGGATCGAGCACCGCCGCCTGGCCGGCGTTCACCGGGGGCTGGTACTGGCCGCCACGCCACTTGAGCACGCCGGGATAGGTGTTCCGGAGCGCGTCGTCGCCGTAGCGGATGTCGACGCGCGCCGCGTTGGCCCAGACGCCGTCGTTCAGCAGGCCGTCGATGGTCGGCGACGGGAACATCGAGCCGTTGGGCACGATGACCTCGGGCGCCAGGTACGGCAGCGGGTTGCTGTTCACGGTGACACTCGGCTTCGCGTAGATGCGAACTTCGTTGTAGCCCGGCGAGTTGCCCCACGGGCCCTGCCACCACACGCGGTTCGCGGCCAGACTGATGGGCACGAGCGGCCAGTAGTTGTCGCAGTCGTAGATCGAGAGGTTGAACTCGACGATGTCGCCCTGGGGCTTGGTGATGTCGTAGCCGAGCGAGGTGAGGTTGAACTTCATCTCCACGGTCCAGCTCGTGTCCTGGACGGCGTCGGTGTTGGTGATGCCCCTGACCACGGTGACCGCGTCGATGGCGTTGATCTGCGCCGGCGTGCGCGGCGCGTACGACGGCTGCGCGGCGAAGGGTCCACCGCCCGCGAACACCGGCTGCTGGCCCGCGGGCTGCGGGTCGGTGGCCGTCGGATCGGTGTTCCACCAGACGTAGAACAGCTCGGTGGGCGGCGCGGGATGGTTCGGCGAGGTGTGGTCCTTGATCGACATCAGCAGGCCGTCGAAGCGATTGAAGCTGACGGAGCCGCCGATCGACTTGTCCGGCAGCACCACGCCCATGTAGAGGAGGTTCCCCACGGTGAGGAACTTGACCGTGGCATGCGTGGGGTCGCTGGGCAGGAAGCCGCCCTCGGGCTTCCATCCGCCGCCGGGGATGCCGGTGTCGGTCATCCAGTCGATCACCTTGGTCTCGGCCAGCGCCCACTCGGGCTCGTTGAGCTTGCCATCGAGCACGATCGGCGCGCCCGCGGTGGAGCGCGCCCAGATGGCGTCCTGGCGTGGCGGTTGTGCCCCCGCCGTGGCGGCCAGCATGCAGGCCGTCGCACACGAGACGGCGAGCGTCGTGAAGCGCTTCATGATGCGATCCTCCAAGGATGCCGTACACCAACGCTCGTGGGGGTCGTCGCTATGGGCGGGCGCGGACCGTACGCCGTCGAATTCAGCGAACCGTACTCGGTCAGCAGGTTCGCACAGGATCCGCGCGGCGTTGGGGGAGGTCGCAGCCCGCCGTCGATGTAAACGATTACATCTCGGATATGAACAAGTCAACGAACTGTTCTCGACCAAAGCACTTGCGCGTCCATGGGGCCATCCGTAGGGACCTCGACGGCCCCTCGGGGGCTCACCTGACCCGGGGCGTTCCCATCACACCCGCCGCCCCACCACCTCGGCGATGGTGCGGATCTGGCGCACCAGCTCGCGGAACTGCTCCGGCCGGAGCGACTGGGCGCCGTCCGAGAGCGCCCGGTCGGGGTCGTGGTGCACCTCGATGATCAGCCCGTCCGCCCCGGCGGCGATGGCCGCCCGGGCCATGGGCGCCACCTTGTCGCGGATCCCGGTGCCGTGCGACGGGTCCACGATCACCGGCAGGTGCGAGAGCTCCTTCACCACCGGCACCGCGTTCAGGTCGAGCGTGTTGCGGGTGTAGGTCTCGAACGTGCGGATGCCGCGCTCGCACAGGATCACCTGCGCGTTCCCGTGCGCCATGATGTGCTCCGCGGAAAGCAGCCACTCCTCGATCGTGCTCGACAAGCCGCGCTTGAGGAGCACCGGCTTTTCGGTGTGCCCGACCTCGCGCAGCAGCGCGTAGTTCTGCATGTTGCGCGCGCCCACCTGGAGTATGTCGGAGTAGCGCGTGAGCAGCGGCACCAGCTGGGGCTCCATCACCTCGCTCACCACCGCGAGGCCATTCGCATCCGCGGCACGCCGCAGCAGCTTCAGGCCCTCCTCCCCCAGCCCCTGGAACGCGTAGGGCGACGTGCGCGGCTTGTAGGCGCCGCCGCGGAGCACGGTGGCCCCCGCCTGGGCCACGGCGCGCGCGATCGTGAACACCTGCTCCTCGCCCTCCACCGAGCACGGTCCCGCCATGATCGCGAGCTGCGGGCTGCCGATCGCCACCTTGCCCACGGAGATGACCGTGTCGTGGGGACGGAACGCGCGGCTCGCGAGCTTGAACGGGCGCGCGAGCGGGCTCACCGACTCCACGCCGGACCAGCGCGCGACCTCCTTCCAGTCCACGGCGCTGGTGTCCCCCACCGCGGCGACGCGCGTGCGGCCGTCGTGCTCGGTGCGGTGCACGGCGAGCCCCGCCATGCGCAGCCGGGTGATGACACCGGCGGCGCCGGCTTCCGGAGTGCCGGGCTTGAGGATCACGAGCATCGGGTTCGCGGCTCCGAAACGAAGAAGCCCACGCCTTCGGGCATGGGCTGGGAGATCGGGTTCGAGGGCTTCGTCACATCGTGCTGCGGACGGACGCGATCTCCCGGCAGCGCCACCAGGCGCGCCAGTACCACGTCAGGTCTCCGTAGAAGCGGTGCAACGCAACCTCCGAACCTGTGGTGCGGCAACGGCCAAGAAGCGTATCACCCGCGACTTGGGAGGGTCAACGACCGCAGCCGGAACGCGATCGCAACGCGGCCGCGACGCGGCGAGGTGCGGGCTAGAACACCACCGCGAACCGGCGCGTGAACGTGCCCTGGGCGGTGGCGAGCCGCGCGTGGTAGATGCCGGGCGCCACGCGCGCGCCGGACTGGTCGCGGCCGTCCCAGCCGATCGACTGCGGGCCCGCGCTGTAGTCGCCGTCGGCGAGCGTGCGCACGATCCGGCCGCTCACATCCACGAGCACGAGCGAGGCGCGGCCGGCATGCGCCAGCGTGAAGTCGAAGCGGTTCGTGCCGCGCGAGGGGTTCGGCGTGGCGCCGGCGAAGCTCGTCCTCGCCAC